>JADGBV010000256.1 GCA_015231345.1 Planctomycetota bacterium | reverse complement strand
GTCTATGAGATCAGTTAAATATTTCCGTTCCATTTTAATATTATAGCATAAATATTAATTTTTAAACACCTTCAAATATCATAATTACGATAATTCAAGGGGTTCTTTTGTCTTAAATTGGGTTTTACTGAGAAGATAAAGATAGCCCCTAAGGTTCACCTATTCGAATGAATAAACTCTACGTATCTGGCGGAATTAATAAAAAAACTAGGTTTTTAACGTCGTGGGCTAAAATGAATATTCATCCAATAGGAGAATTTGACCATGGCTCAATCTAAAACGCGAACTTTTGGGATACTGACTTCAGGGGGGGACTGCCCAGGTTTGAATGCTGCAATTCGTGGTGTTGCTAGAGCTGCCACAAATGAATATGGCATGAACGTCATTGGCATTTCAAATGGCTATCGCGGATTGATTGATGGTGATGCAAAACTACTGAAATCCAATGATTTCTCAGGGATTTTAACCCAAGGAGGCACCATTTTGGGTGCATCGCGTGAAAAACCTTTTAAGTTTTCCATGAAAGATAGCGAAGCTGGTCGTAATAAAGTTGATGAAATTAAAGAGAATTATCGCAAACTAGGCTTGGATTGTCTCGTGGTTTTAGGGGGAAATGGCACGCAGAGAACAGCGCATTTGCTTCAAGAAGAAGGTTTGAATGTGATTGGTTTGCCTAAAACCATTGATAACGATATCTGGGGAACCGATATTACTTTTGGCTATTACAGTGCCATGTCCATCGCAACTCAGGCTATTGATCGCTTACACACTACAGCTTTGTCCCATAACCGAGTGATGATTGTGGAGATTATGGGCCACAAAGCCGGCTGGTTGGCATTGAGCTCTGGCCTAGCTGGAGGAGCTGATGTTATATGCATTCCTGAAATCCCCTATGATCCGCGCTCAATAACTTCGTATCTGATGAACCGGGCTTCAGCTGGAAAAGAATTCTCAATTATTGCAGTGGCTGAAGGAGCCATGACAAAAGACGAAGCAAAACTGACCAAGGAAGAAAGAAAGAAGAAGCTGAAGAAAAATCGCCATCTATCCCGGGGTATGATTTTGGCTCAGGAAATAGAGGAAACCATTGATATGGAATGCCGGGTCACAGTCTTGGGCTATCAACAACGTGGAGGGGCGCCATCTCCCATGGACCGCGTGCTTTCGACTCGCTTTGGTATTGAAGGCGCAAAGCTTTTAGCTGAAGGGCAATATGGTCGCATGGTCTGCATGAAAGGTGATACCGTGAGCTCCATTCCTTTGTCTGAAGTGGCTGGTAAATTAAAAACCGTACCGCCAGATCATAATTTAGTGGAGAGTGCTCGTATGGTGCAGACTTGTTTTGGTGATACTTGATAGCTTCTTCTTTACAATAATCAGCGAAACTTAGCTTTTTAGTTCGAGTAGGGTCACCAATAAGCCTCCTTCTATTTTGTGTTCAGGGATACTGAGTTGACTACGAATATAGATGGACTGTTCGATTTCATCTTGCGACTTTTCAAGATAAGTCACAAGATTTTTCGATTCACTATAAATAGGAGCCTCATAGATAAGGTGCTGTTTGTGTATGTTAGCCACAATACCCATAACATTATTGATTGTGATATTACCGATCTCAGTTAATACCTCTTCCCTCTCATCTTGGCATGGAATTTGCCCTTCTTCTTCAGCAAGAGCGATACTAAGCTGCTGAGCACCTTCTAGGGTGAGGAAAAACACAGCTTTTCCTTCTGCTCCACCTCTAAAAACTATTGATACTAAGGCGAGTGGTTGATTGAGTAGCTTAGAAAAAGGGGATTCTAAATTCTCACTTTGATCGAGAAAGAGACTAGGCGCTACGAGTTCAATGGGGCTTTCCAACATTTGGCTGAGGATGTTGGCAGCTTGATCCATGCCACTATTGATGGACTCGAGTAAAGAATCAGACTGATGTTTTTCAAAAATCATGAGCCGATTATAGGACTCATGGAAGGAAGAGTATAAAAAAATAGCTATTTTTCTAAAGAAATTCGTAACTCTTTAAGAATTAAATCCATCCTCTGCTGATCTTGTATCTTATTACCATTTTCATCAGTGAGATATAGCACATCCACTGCGTTATCAGCAATGGTGGAGATCCTGGCTGAGGCAATTGAGACTTGGAGCTTATAGAGACAGTCGGTTATGGTATGCAGCAGTCCTTTGCGCGCGGGAACATGTATTTCTAAGATGGAGTATTGCGAAGAGACTTTGTTCTCCCATTTTAGGCGAATTGATTGTCCCATAATGTCATCACGGCTGATTTTTGTGGGGTAGGCCTGGAGTCGATCTTGGTAGAGCTTTGCTGTTTCTAGTTGCCCTGAGCAGATCTTATCCCATTTCTTTTTGATGCGCCCTAGGCTTTCGTCGGGGTTGAGTAGAGTTAAGCCGTCAGGTTCTAGGGTTAAAATATCCAGAGCGAGCTCTCCTTTTTTAATGAGTTTAGCATCTAAGACAGCCAAGCCTTCAGAGTAAATGCAAGCGACTATGTCAGCAAAAAGGCCAGGGCGGTCCTTGGTTACAATGATGAGTTCAAAAAAGTCCGGGTAAGTATTCTGCAAAAACTGAATGTTATTTGTGATTCGATATTCTTCTAATGCCTGATCCTGTAGTTTGATTTGTTCAGGTAAAAAGGAATTCCTGAAATCATGGGAGGTCGGGTTATAAGAAGGGCTGTTTTGTTTGCTCAGAGTAGACTCATTGCTTAGTATGATTCTTAATTTATTGTAGCATTCCTCCAGCACGCTGGATTCGCCTTTTTGGAGGTCGGCACAGTTCGCGAAAAAAACCAAATCAATGCCTTACAAAAAATCCTCACAGACTGGGCCGTCTCCACTGTATGCTACTTCCTTATTGGCTTCCCTCTCGCTTACGGCATCCATTTCCTTGGTGATGCATCGAGCATCGAACAACTTATGAGCGGCGAAACCGTACCTGGAGCACGAGGCTTCGATCTTCTTAAATGCTTTTTCCTTACGACTTTTGCCGCCTGCATTCCAGCTATTATATCTGGTGGCATTGCAGAGAGAGCCAAATTTTGGCCACAAGTCGTTGCCGGAGCGATTTTTGCTGCAGCCGGTTACCCATTATTTGAATCTATTATCTGGGGTCAACACACTTTTTTTCAAGAAGCTATCACCAATTTCTTTGGAGCTCCTTTTCATGACTACGCTGGTTCTGTCGTCGTCCACTCCATGGGCGGTTGGATTGCCTTACCTGCAGTCATCCTTTTAGGACAACGTATTGGTCGATGGAAAGATGGCGTAAGCCGTGATATACCCATTTCCAATATACCTTTCCTTGCCCTTGGTAGCTGGATTCTCGCCATTGGCTGGTTTGGTTTTAATGTCATGAGTGCTCAAGCTGCCGATGGCATCACAGGTCTCGTTGCAGTCAATTCCCTTTTTGCCATGGTCGGTGGCATCTTATTTGCCGTTGTTTTTGCTAAAAACGATCCCGGTTTTGTCCATAATGGTGCATTAGCAGGACTCATCGCAGTTTGCGCAGGTTCAGACGTCATGCACCCTCTTGGCGCTTTTTTCGTGGGTGGCATCGGTGCCTTAATTTTCATCTATGGTTTCCAATGGGAAACAGAAAAACTGAAAATTGATGACGTTTTAGGCGTCTGGCCCTTACATGGAATTACCGGGTCATGGGGTGGGATCGCCTGTGGAATCTTCGGTATGGAAGCTCTTGGAGGAAAAGGGGGAGTCAATTTTGGAGCGCAAATATGTGTCACAGTTGTGGCTCTCGTTTACGCAGTAGTATTAAGTACCTTTGTCTATTTAGCACTCAAACAAATGGTCGGAATACGCTTATCGCCCAAGGAGGAAGAAGCCGGGGCAGATTACAGCATCCACCGTGTGAGTGCTTACCCAGAGAAAGACTTACGTTAACATAGTATCAACCTTATTTAAACGGAGTGATCCATGAAATATATCATCGCCATTATCCAACCATCCCGTCTAGAAGCAGTCAAAGAAGCACTGTCCGAGACAGAAGTCTTTCGTATGACTGTGACCGATGCTCAGGGCGTGGGCCAACAAAAAGGTCATACTGAAATTTATCGTGGCCATGAATATCAAGTAAACTTCATCAGAAAAGTCAAGATTGAAGTCGCTGTCAATGATGAATTTGCAGACCAAACCATTGAAGCCATCCAAAATGCTGCCCGCACAGGTGAAGAAGGCAAAATTGGTGACGGCAAAATCTTCATGCTACCCCTAGAAGAAGCCGTGCGCATTCGCACAAAAGAGCGCGGCAACGACGCTATCTAACATAGACAATGATTCACTGAGTTAGACCCTTCTCACTCAGTGAATCATCATCATTCTGAATAAAGCCGAAGCAGAGCTTCTACGCAAGGCTCATTTTGAGCCCGGCAAAAGAATTTTAGAAGGGCGTAATGCTCTCGGTTCTTTTACACGTAGTATCGACGAAGCTCTTCTTAAGTGTTTTAATCAATGCCAAGAAAAGGATCGGCTTCAAGATAAGTGCAGCCTAATTGCTCTTGGAGGGTACGGACGAGGGGAACTCAACCCTTATTCTGATTTAGATGTTCTTATCCTTATGGATGAGAAGCTTAATCCCAAAGAGGTCGCCCAAGCATTTCAACCATTTTGGGATATGGGCTTCAAGCTCGGCCTAGTCACTCGCACTCTTAAAGAATGCAAAAATATACTCGGGGACGAAATTGCCAGCGATATGGCTCTTTTGGAAATGCGCTACCTCGGGGGAGCAAGAGATTTATTTGAAAACTTAAAAGACAAGATATTAAAGCCCTACTTCACTAGCCATAAGGGTAAAATATCCAGCCTTCTCCTGCAACATCTCCAAGAAGGCCTTTACAGTGATGACAACAGTATGTATCGCGTGGAGCCGCATCTCAAAAATGGTGTCTGCACATTGCGTGATTGCCACCGCATAGGCTGGCTGCTTAAACTTTTATTTGATATCCGAAAGTATAGCGAGATAGAAGAAAAATCGTCCTTACGTAAAAAAGACATCCATGCATTTTCCGTGGCATACGATTATATGCTTAGTCTACGTAATGAGCTTCATATGATTAATGGCAGACGGATGGACGTCCTTGAAACAGCTTCCCAGCCTGATATAGCCCTAGCCTTAGGCCACGGCAAGAAGAACCCTCACCTCTTCATGAAAGAGTTTTATTTGCATGCCAATAGCATCAGAAATATGGCCTTGGCGCTTATTGAGAAAACATCTACGGAGAACAATTTTCTCTTTGAAATGCGCAGAAAAATCACTGCAACCCGCCTTCCTTTAAACCTGTGTCTTCTCGATGGCATCATCTACCCAGAAAAGAGTGCTCATCTAAAATTGGATCCTACCTGGATCATGCAACTCTTTTTACAAACCGTTCATACTCAATCTCACTTATGCCGAGAATTAAGAGAAAAAGTACGCCTTGCCTCAGATAGCATAGAGCAGTCTGAATGCCGAACAATACATGTTTCAGCTTTCTTTCGCAACATTCTATTGGCTCCCCACCCCATTGGGCATACCATTAGCGAGATGCACGATTGTGGATTCCTAGCCAAATTCCTCTCAGAATTTACCGAACTTCATTGTATGGTTCAATATACAACATACCATGAATATACTGCAGATCAACATATTATTCTTTGCATGAAAAGCCTAGATCATATCTCTAAGCAGCAGCACGAATTACATTCAATCTACGCAGGGCTCTCTAAAGCTTGGATTCTTCGTTTAGGCCTTTTATTACACG
>JADGBV010000255.1 GCA_015231345.1 Planctomycetota bacterium | reverse complement strand
ACTCGACTCACACAATTCTTTTTGCTTCTATTTTCAGAGATCATAAGCACATCTTTCGGCCTTCTCACGACATCTATATTTCTTGTATCTCTTCCCCAATTAGTTTCTCTCACTTGCCTGGGCACTAGGCCAAGAGATTGAAATGATCCGGATAGCTTTAAGGCGGAAAAAACGTAGGACTTCCGCACGTATGCACTCGGTTTTTCAGAAGGCGTCTCGTCACTAGGGCAAAGTAGAGTTTTATTCATGGCCTGCATTTCTTCTATTTGGCCTGTAAAATCAAAAGTCCAATCTCCAAGTTTTCGACCATCGTAAGAAGAGAGCAAGTAATCCCATGGCGTAACGTAACGGTTTTGCATAAATTCCCCGTCATAATCATCTAGGTACATGGTAGTGGCATTGGCAAGCCTCATCATTTGACCTGAGCAGGCCAGCCTTTGAGCCTTATTAAAGGCTGTCGTTAAGGAGCTTCTCAGCAATGAGCTTAAAAGCATTATAATGGAGGCAACTATCAGAAGTTCGACTAAAGAGAAAAGGCTATGACGCACTTTCTTCGGAATTATTCTCTTAGCAAAAAGTCTCAAATCAGAATCTCTCAGCGAACTGTCATGTGTAGTTTAATCACCTCTTCCGCACTTAAAGCTTTATTATAGACTCTCGCCTCATCGACAATTATTTTATCTGAATGATTTGATGAATAATCTGAAGCAGAAACGCCAATAACAAGATTTACAGCATTGACAATTGAACTGCTTGAGGCAGTACTCGTAACCTGAGCCCCATCTAAGTAAGATTTCAATGTTGTGCTATCATACGTCACGACCATATGTGACCATTGATGGTCACCGATGCGGGTATCCGACAAACTCCATGTTGGCGCACCGCGATTAAAAGATCTTAACTTAAATGGAGACGAGTTATCAACGCCCATCTGTAGGCCAGTTGAGCCATCGTCATTGCCAAATATATAATCGAAGTTATCAAGGTGCTCTGTAACCATTAATACCCAAATAGATAAGGTTATTGAAGATCCTCCAGTATATAATGACGAGCTACCTAGATCGACATAGTCATTATTAGAATCAAATTTCCTGCCATAACCAAGACGGCCAGGTGCGATTCCTGTAGAAGGCGTAGAAAAATTGACTAACTGACCGTCTCGATCGTACTTACTGGAGTCGTCTACTACGGTTGAATCAGTTTCTTCAAAGCGCCACCAACCCATTAAGTTATCCGCCGCTACAGCTGGCGCAACCCCACGAGTAAGCTCCAATACTTGCCAGTTCTGACCATCACTAATCACCTTAAGAGTGGGTGAGCCTTTTGCTGCCCAACTCATTTCATAACTATCATCACCACTGATATTACCTGCCCCTGAATGTACCCACACGGCATTATTCTTAGACGTTTTTATCACCGTATAAATCAATGATTCAGCTGCAGATGGACTTGGCAAAGTCAAGTCAAGACTGTCACTTGACGAGTCAGCAAAAACCAAACTGTATGAACCAATCGTTGTATTGGAACTGACCGTTTGTGATTTTAGAGCCATAGTCCCAGATAAGGAAAGGTTTGCCGAACTTCCAAGCTCTCCGATAGCAACATTTCCCAATAGAATCGAGTTCCCTGCATTGTGTAAGTTAGCTGATGGAGAACTCGTAAAGACGCCAATCCCTTGATCATCTATATAAACTTCATTGGAACCATCGTCGCCAGCATCAAAAATGATATTTGGCAAACCCTTAACCTTTGCCTGTAAAGGTGAAAAGATAAGTAAACAAGAAAGGCCTAGAAAAATAGACAGTCTAATCATTGGAAAAAGCTTTCGTTAGCAGAAAGAAGTCTGAACACCAACACGACTCTCAACGAATTTATAGGACTTGATAAACAACTCTTTTCACATCAAGATGTATTTGTGGGGGGCTATGAAAGCCTGTTTATTTGTTTTGCTTTCTTTGCTTTTTATCTTTCCTTTTTACCTGAGCTATGCGGTTTATGATATCTTCTCGGCCCATATAATCCTTGAGATATTCCATGTATTCAGGCACATTTGCCCACTCAATTCTTTTTTTATCAGGGCTCACTAGCCTATTTTCGGCATAATCGAAACCAGAGACGCTCGCCTCTAAAGATTGTGAAAAAGCAGTAATACCTTTTGCTAGACGATCAACCACCTCTGGATACTCTTCCTGCACATTGTTTTTTTCCTGGGGGTCTTTCTCCAGATGATAGAGTTCGTGTTCATTATTCCTATTCAACATTAACTTCCAGGAACCGTCTATAAGAACCGTCACGCCACCATGAGAAAAAGGGATAGGCTGTTTTCTCTCATTACTTTTGCCTAAAAGGTGGCCAAGAATGCTTTCACCATCCAAAGGCTTGAGCATTGTTTCTTCATCGCCACCAAGAAGAGCCATAAGCGTGGGGAAAATATCCATGGTTGATGCAGGCATATGAGAAATGCGCGCAGGGATATTTGCAGGCCACTCTATAAGTGCTGGTACGCGAATCCCCCCCTCATATAGATTATTTTTATAACCTCTAAGGTCACCAACGGAATGCTTATCGACTTTCACTAAGCCACCATTATCGCTATTATACCAAACAAGAGTATTCTCATGAATGCCTAAATCCCTAAGTCCACTGCGCAGTTGCCCAATACTCCGGTCCATGGCTACAAGCTCTCCAAGATGGTTAGCGAGGTAGCTGTCATTCAAATGCTCAAACTGCGCCCGGTCCTCACTTGAGGCCTCCATTGGACCATGGGGACTACCATACCAAATAACGGAAAATGAGGGACGGTTCTCTTTCTCTTGCTCTGCGATAAATTTTAAAGCTTCTGCAACAATGATTTCTGAACTATCCCCTTTGAACTCTTCAATTTTGCCATTTCGACTCAAAATCGGATCGATATCGAAGAAATTGGTCGAAGACAGCCAAGTATCGAACCCTAAATGCTCTGGAGAAGGAAAACGGGTTGACCCGGGCATGATAGGCACGCCACAGCCCTCAATCCCACTCAGGTGTAACTTCCCAAAATGCCCCGTAGCATAACCCATTTTTTTCATAGCCTGAGGTAAAAACTTCTCTTGCAAACGAATCCGGTAACCATGATGTGGCACTCCACTGCGGCAAGCGTTCCTCCCCGTCAATACAGATGCTCGAGTAGGAGAACAAACTGCTGATCCAGCGTAAAATCGCTCAAAGCGCAAGCCATTTCTAGCCATAGCATTGATATTTGGCGTTTTTAAATGAGGGTGCCCCCGGTAGCCCGTCTGCCCCCAGCCTTGATCATCGGCCATAACTAAAACGACATGAGGCTTTGAAGATTCACTCACGGCAAAGCAATTGAATGCAAACAAACTCAGTAATACTCTAAAAATCATGCTCATAGAAGTAATATTTTTTATTTTCAGGCTCATTTCAGAAGTCATTTCATCGAAGGATTATTAAACTTCACGACAGAAATAGCTAATTAAGGATGGGAAAATTCAATTAAAAAAGGCCTCCCATATTGCCCCACGCTTAAGTGTGCTACAATTTTGACATGGGCGAAGACTGGAATACACGCATTAGCCTCATCAACCGCGCTAAAGACGGGGACGACGAAGCAGCTTGGGAGGAGTTTGTCTCCATTTATCACGGTTATATTTTTATGATTCTCAAGCATATGAGAATCACCTCAGTTGACCTAGAGGACTTAACTCAGGAGGTTTTAGTTAAGATTTGGAAAAATCTGCCAAAATTCGACGAAAAAGATAACCGAGCCCGTTTCCGCACTTGGCTCAGTACCCTAATTCGTAACCAGGCCCTCGACGCCATCAAAATGGCGAAACGCTACAAAAAACGCGTCGATAAAGCTCAAGAAGAAGGTATGATTAAAAGCATTAATGAATGCGAACTCGAAGCCATTATTGATAGCGAATGGGGACAACACATCCTTAAAGTTGCCCTGGGAAATATTCGAGATGTTTTTTCGGAACAGGCTATTTTTGTCTTCGAAGAGTCTGTTAAAGGAGTCACCGAGCAAGAGCTTGCTGAAAAGCTGGGCATTAAAATCAATTCCGTTAACAAGCTTAAAAATCGCGTCAAGAAACGCATGATCGAAGAGGTCAAATCTCTTCGTGAACACGTAGGCATATAAACCTCAGGACCCACATCACTCAGTCCGACACTTCGTCCCTCAAGGAATAAAGCTGTAAATTTTAGAGCCCACCCTTATAATTGGTGTCCCTAAAAGTGTTTTTCGAGCGTGAAGTTATCACAGCTCCTTATTTGACGATAATGCATTTATGACACTCACTCGCATATTAAACCACAGAGTTCTTTGCAGCCTATGCCTGCTTTACTGCACTCTTCACCCTCATCAGCAAATTCAGGCAGAGACAGAAAAGCCCAACGTGCTTTTTATCTCAGTCGATGACTTAAACGACTGGGCCGGCTACCTTGGCGGACACCCCAATGCCAAAACCCCAAATATTGACCGCCTTGCTCAATCCGGCAGTGCCTTTACGAATACCTACTGTGCCGCTCCAGCCTGCGGGCCATCGAGAGCAGCCTTAATGACAGGGGTTCTGCCCTCAAATTCAGGCGTGTACTTTAATCAAGATGACTGGCGAGTCGCCCCTAGGCTAAAAGGCATCAAAACCATCCCAGAATCTTTTAGGGATAATGGCTATAAAACTTTAGGAAGTGGCAAAATTTTCCACGGCCCCCACTTCGATATAGAACGCTGGGATGAATATTGGCCAGAAGACCGTCAAACCCCAAAAGACAGAAACCGCCCACCCAAAGAATTGAAACACAAAATGGGTGGTCAAGCTGCAAAAGGTAATTTTAACTGGGGGCCGACCAAAAATTCAATAGAAAAAATGGGAGACTTCCAGGTCACTGAATATGTATGCTCTGCACTTAAGAAGGATCACCATAAACCATTTTTTCTTGGCTGCGGTATCTTCCGCCCTCACTTGCCATGGTTTGTTCCCAAAGAATACTTCGACCGCTTTCCTCTCAATGAAATCAAACTACCAAAAGTATTAGAAAACGATACAGATGACCTTCCACCAGCAGCTTTTGAATTCATTGGAGACTACGGCCCCAGTAGCGACAAAGGTAAAAATGATGATCACCCCCGCCTCCTCAAACACGGCAAATGGAAGCATGCAGTGCAAGCTTACTTAGCGTGCATCGCATTTGCTGACGACTGTGTCGGAAGAGTCTTGGATACATTAAAGAATTCTAAGTACCACGACAATACCATCGTTATACTATGGTCAGACCATGGTTGGAATCTTGGCGAAAAAACCCACTGGCGCAAATTCGCTCTTTGGGAAGACACCGCACGCTGCAATTTGATTTTAAAAATGCCTGGGCAAAGCAAAGGTCAAAGCATCAAAGCCCCTGTTGGCCTTATCGATATTTTCCCAACGCTTTTAGACCTCTGTGGACTTCCTGCAAATAAAAATAACGATGGTCTCAGTCTCAAAGCTCTTATGGAGAACCCAAACACCTCTTGGCAAAGGCCTGCTCTTACAACCTACGGCAAAAACACTCACGCCCTACGTTCAAAGAAATGGCGCTACATCCACTACGAAAAAGGCGACGAAGAACTCTACAATCACGAGACCGATCCATCTGAATGGACTAACTTGGCTAGCAATCCAGAATACACAAGTGTTCTTAAAAAAATGCGAGACATGCTACCAAAAACTAATGTCGATAGAATGCCGCATCGTAAGAAATAATTCATGATCAAAAAATCAAATAGAAAAAG
>JADGBV010000254.1 GCA_015231345.1 Planctomycetota bacterium | reverse complement strand
TAGCATAGTAGAGCTTATAAATGCGGCAACAATTTTATTTCTCATCTCGAATGACATCCATAAAAGCACTGACGGAAAAAACAGCTTTACCCACACCTGCAGGACCATATCCCGGAGGCACAGGTAGGTGGTTATTTTCAAAGACTTCTCGCCATGACAAGAGAAGTTTACAATAATATTCCAGAGGAGGCGCTGTTTGAGCCCCCAGCCAAGCTGTCGGTTCAGGGCACCAAGTCGTAAAGCGAGGCACAACTCCCCGACTCATAAAGAACTCCAAGCCCTCGCGAGTACTTGCTATGGCGGCATCCACCTCTTTAAAACCATGGGGCTGACTCATCTCAACGCCACCCACAAAGTTAGGAATGACATGACCTGGGCCAAACACCTCAACGGAATCCACCACTCGTTTAATCCACTCTGATCTCCCAATATAACTTTCTTTGCCTGGGCATATTTCTTTAAATAAAGCTTCATCCCAAATTTCATAATTGGGGTGGTAGATTTTCAAGCCCGCTCCAGCCAGCCTGGCACAATCCTTCAAAGGAAAAGCCTGCAAAACGGCCTTGCCGATCCAGCGGCCAGGAAAAGCCCCTTCGATAGCTTCTATGTATTGAATATAAAAATCCACTTCGTCCAAGCCTTGGAGTTTATCCGTAACACTTCCCCCAGTCAAAGTATAAGCTTTGGCAGTGCTATCTTGTTCGGCAACATATTTTAATGCTTCCACAATCACTTTAGGGTCTTTCACTCCCGTATAAGGCCTATTGGCCTTTTTTTGCTGACGATAATTCGCATTGATATCACAAAAGCGGCATTCTTCTTTTTCTCCCCAGTATTGGCATAAACGAAAAGCCGTAATATAGAGCAAATAGCCCCACTCCAAAACAGGCACAATTTCTGAAATCAAATGCCCTGAACTCAAGCTAGCGGAGTAAAATTCCGGCACACCATGAAAATCGACAAAACCCAGAAAGTGATCTTGCAGAAAAAGTGCCGGTCGGCCTTCATGTAATTTCACACAGTAGGGGGATTTGGGTTGAATACGAACTGAAATAACCGTTGGTGCCATGCCTAGAGGACCACCCGAAAGGCGAATTTCCTCGGGGGCTTTGAAAGCTGTGCCTTCTGGCATATCCTCGAGAGTCACCAAGTCAAAGGAAAAAATAAAATAATCCTTTGGTTTATAATCTGAACTGACCTTAAAAACCTCGTTATCAAAGGCTAAACCACACCTTAAAACGTCCTGTTTTAATATGGCCTCTTTGGGCAAAGAGGAAAAAGTCTCGGTAGCAGCTGCTAAGATTTCATAAGAAGAAGACATAGCAGGAGGTTATAGCAAAATCAGCCAATAAGCAAGAAAAGAATATGAGCTAACATGCTAGAATTAAAGCCTTTTTCATGATGAAATGGTATGGATTTTGCCTTTCGAGCATGGGGAGCCCCAAGAACGGCTCTTTTCACTAAACAAGAAGCCTTACACTTCTTCCTATGCGCCCATCACGAGTTCAGAACGAAAGGATAACTACGCTTAAAAAAGCGAGTCATCTTAACGGTCCAGTCCTGTATTGGATGTGCCGAGAGCAAAGAGTGGCAGATAACTGGTCCCTCCTCCATGCCCAAGACTTAGCGTTAGATAGAAAAGTTGAACTCCACGTAGCCTTTGCCCTACCGCCTTCTTTTTTGGGAGCAGGTCTACGCCAGTATGATTTTATGCTTAATGGCTTGAAGGATGTGGAAAAGTCCTTAAAAAGCAAGAACATACCCTTTCATCTCCTGCAAGATGATCCCCCTATTGCCATTAGTCAGTGGTGCCAGGAATATAAATGCTCCACTGTGGTCACTGACTTTGCCCCCCTACGCATTCACAGGCAATGGCTTGCCCAAATTCAGAATAATATTTCATGTGGCCTAGAAGTCGTCGATAGCCACAATGTGGTGCCCTGCACCTATGCCTCACCCAAAAGAGAATATGGCGCGTACACTCTCAGGCCAAAAATTCACAAATTACTTCCAGAGTTTCTGCAACCCATTGCTAAACTCAAAAAAATGCCCGAGAGAAGTGCTTCTGCTAAAAAAACGGCAAACATTCACTGGGAGCAAATTTACAAGGATTTGCAGGTCGACAGGAGTATTACTCCCGTGAATTGGCTTAAAGCAGGTGAAAAGAAAGCTCTTAGTTGCATGAGAAAATATATCAAAGAGTCCCTACAACTCTACTCTGAGCACTCAAATAACCCTGTTATGGATTGCACATCCAAGCTTTCTCCCTACCTTAACTTTGGCCACTTATCCTCACAACGCTTAGCTCTTGAAGTGGGAAAAGCGAACATAGCTGCCGCACATAGTGACGCTTTTCTAGAACAAGTCATCGTACGAAAAGAAATCGCCGATAACTTTTGTTGGTATGAAGAAAAGTATGATGATCTTGCCTGCCTGCCCCAATGGGCTAAAACGACTCTCCAAAGTCACGAGAGAGATCTGCGCGAACCTTGCTATAAACTCAAAGACTTTGAGCAAGCGCAAACCCACGATCCACTATGGAATGCAGCCCAAAAAGAATTACTCAAATCTGGCTGGATGCATGGTTATATGCGCATGTATTGGGCGAAAAAAATACTTGAGTGGAGCCCTTCGCCAGCCAAGGCTCTCAAGTGGGCGAACACTCTTAATGACCGCTATCAACTGGATGGAAGAGATCCTAATGGCTATGTGGGCACCATATGGTCCATTGGCGGCATCCACGACAGGGCCTGGGGCGAAAGACCTATCTTCGGTAAGATTCGCACCATGACCAGCGCTGGCTGTGCACGCAAGTTCGATACCAATAAATATATAGAGCTCTGGTTGTAAAAGCGACCTTTATTATTTAGCGGCCTCACCATCAATCAGCAATTGAGGCACACTTTGCTGGTCCGTAGAAGCAACATTATGCATAATTGTCGATGTATTGCCAGCCTCAACCAAGTCCTGATACTTCCCTGACCAATCTTCATGACGGACCTTGCCTTCAGTGACTTTCAATACACTTTTATCGTTATCAACATCTAGGTAAAAAATAGTTCCAACAACCGTCGCCGTCGAAAAAGGAGTGCGAATTATTAAAGGAGCTCCCTCTTGCTGATGCTCCACACTTGCCCGTATTCCGCCCCTAATCAAACGCCAAATTTTAGGCTGATTAGAAGCCATAGAAATGAGTTCAAGGTGAGTATTGGCCTTCACATCTATCTTGGTATCTTCTTCGATTAAATTCAAAGAAGCTTGCGCATCACCTGTAATAAGCACATCTCCTGGCATAACACCCTTAATATCTCCCCAGTCCAGAGCTTGCCCTTCACGGTAAATCTTCACTTGAGTCATATCACCAGCGATTTGTATATTTGAGTATATTTTAGGCTGCCAAGGGAAAAAACTCTGCAGGAGAATCAGAAGCAAGGCACAAGCCGCAACACTCGCCACGCCATAGTATGCCCATGGCAAGCCTTGGCGTTGAGCTCGTTTTAATCTTCGACTAGCACCACTACTCTCAGAAAGGTGGATAGACGATTGATCTTTATGCGTCTGAATATAAGCTAAGGCGTTCTTCACAAAACCATCATCCTGTTCGATAGGTTGAATGAAAGAATCAGTTCCTTCTATTTCTTGCCTGGAAGACAAGTTTTTCATAAAACTCTCACCAGAGCGCTCTTTATCGCAGAACTGAGAAATCAACTCCTCCTCACCCAAGGAGCGCATTAATTCATTTAATAAGTTTGAGTCTTTTTTGAGTGCAAGCGCTAATTCTTTTTGCCCTTTCTCATCCAGCTCATCATTGATAAAGGATTCAATCATTTCATGATGATTCATGTTGCTGACTCCAATTTAGCATTAATACAGTCTCGGAGTAATACTCGAATTCGTGAGAGGTTTTTACGAATCGCATCCGTTTTCTTGCCCAAAGCCTTAGATATGAGAGGCGCTTTTTCACCTAATTCATAGCGTCGTTTCAAAAGATCCCGACTTTTTTCTGGAAGACGACTTAGGCAATCAGGCAGTAAATCAGCCTTATCTTGCCAAATCTCAGCTTCTTTGTCTTTCAAAAAGCATTCATTGGCTTTCTCTTTTAAAATATCACATAATTCTTCGGCATAAATCCTCTTACGCCTGGCTATTTTTCGCCGTTCGTTCACTAAAATCTTAAAACCTATCCCTCTCACCCATTTGCCAAAGTCCCTGGATTGATCGAATTGATCCCATTTCCGGTAAGCCACAAGTAAAGCCTCCTGGGCAATATCATCTACGCTTTCAGGTCTGGCTCCTGAGGAGCGCAAAAACACTCGTAAGCTGACATGGTGCATTTCCACCAAATCACAAAATTCTTCTGCCAAAGGCACATTTTCATCACTCATATAGGCATATTGTGATCGCCTTTAGCTATGTGACAGTGACTTTTTAATTATTTTTTTGAAAATAAGAAATAGAGTCTTATGGGCTTTTGGCTATCGTAAACACGGAGCCGTTGCTTGCGGATGAAGCTGCTCCGTCAGCGTGCGCGCGAACCACATCGCCAGCATTCAAATAACCAGACCAAGACATGCTATCTGAAAAGTCCGGATCTGAAGATGCACTTACGGCAAGAACCTCGTTTAAAGACAATGAGCCTGATATGGTCGAATTCGCTGTGCAATTAAGTGTAATGCAAAAGTGTGATGGTGAAACAAAGCGATCGCTATAAGTGATGGAGTAAAAACCATCTTCGTTAACCGTAAATGTCCCTCCAGCAGTTGCTGAGTCTGCATAAGTAATCGCAGGACCAAGATCAGACACAACATTAGTAAATCTTCTCACTTTCGTATCTGTAGTACCATACAATGTCGCTGTATGCACGCGCACCATATTCACATTCGAGTCCACCCACTCCAAATTCGTACCACCCACATTCATTTTGAGCATTTGATTAGGCAAACCTTGAGATGAAGGGAAAATAGTTCCGGAGATATTCGCCTGTCCCGTCACGACTAAGCTGGTCACATCGAGCTCTCCGGCAACAGAAGCTTCGTTTGCTATGACTAGATTATCACTTACAAGTGTACTTGTAAGGTCAATATTATCTAAAAACAAGTTCCCACTGCTTCCACCCACATTACCACTATTAATAGCATCGACAAGCGTAATGAAATTTTGGTTTATATCATCAGCATCGGCAACCTGGCCATTCGTAAATGAATTAGGAATAGTGACCACTCCAGCAAAAAGAGTTTGAGCGCAAAGTATAAGGATCAATAGTATTCTCATTTTTTATTCCTTGTAAAGTCGGTTAACACACGAAACCTTGATTTAATCTGCATTATAGGTATGGACACCCCATACCATTGTGCCTAAGACAGCAGGCTGAACTTCCACTGTAACCAACTTCATACTCGAATTGGTAGAGCCTGTACCTTGAACTTGAATTTGATAAGTCCCGGGTAAATTAAGATTCACATTAGAAGCTGACGATGTGGGAGTTAAGACTGTGGGACTTGAGCCAGAAGGGCTTGAAACCATCGTCCAATTCCAACTTACAGAGCCATCATTAATTGTACTGAGGGCAGATAGAGCAACATTTTCCCCAGCGGTTAAATTTTGTTTATGCGGGATGACTCTTAGTCTAGGAAAGGCTAGAGCTGGCAAATTGACCTGCATTGGAATTTTCACAACAGACTTAGAGCCCGCAGATTGGAGCTCACCATTATGCCCCCAAGCATAAAGATCACCATTATTATCAAATGCTAAATTATGATAAGGACCCGCACTCATCTCAAACCAATTAGAG
>JADGBV010000253.1 GCA_015231345.1 Planctomycetota bacterium | reverse complement strand
AATTCTAATACATCGCCCATGGGAGTGAGTATTTTTAGAAAAGCACCATTTTTAAGAGCAAGTTTACCTTTTTCTTGTAACTCATCTCCTTTCTTCACAGGGACTTTTTTAAAGGATTTATAGGCACGATAAGACACGTCGCCTGTCACTTCATTCACCGTAAAAGAAGCTGACTGCAGTTGAAGTCCGAAAGTCAGTATCAGTAAGCAGGATATCAGGTGTGTTTTCATACTCATGATTATTTGATGATCCAGTTGAGTCCAAGAGTTGCACGAAAACGATCTGCATCCGTATCTAGCGGAATTAGACCAGTTTTTTCAGTGGTATAGTAATTTTGTTTCACACCCACCGATATGTGCAGTTTTTTAACAAGGCGAGTTTTGACTTCAGCACTGAGTTCTAAGCGATCTTCGTTAAGCTCTCCACCTGTGTAGGAATCCCATTCTTTCATTCGGTATGAAATGGATTCTTTAATACTAATAGGGTAAGCCCAAGAAGAGACAGCGTGGCGTCTTTTATGGCTTAATTCTGGCTGCAGAATATTGTAGTCAAATTCAGATTCATCGGCAGAAAATGTAGCATATTCCAACCCTGCTGAGACTTTGCCCATTTTGTCGTATTGAAAATGATGAGTATAGTCTAGGCCAAGTTCAGCTCCATTTTGAGAAAGAACCGCTTCTTGAAAAGAATTTCGTTTTAACCAATGGATTGCTAGGTCACCATAAGAACTCAACAACCATGACTTTTCATGTTTCACCTGGCTACTTTGAACACCCAGTTTAATCCGGTGAGAACCAAAATAGCTATTGAGTGAGCGCCCCTCATTATTGGAGGGCGAAAAGAAAAAATGACGAAAACGATAAGAAGCATAAGTTTTTTGTAAATAGCCTTTTTGCTTTCGAATGATTTTACTTTCCATATCCATCAATGCCAAGTCCTTTTCTTTATGAGCAAATTGCTGCAAAGACACACCTTGGAAAGTATTAATAAGTTCCCAGTTTCGTGAGAATTTCTTAACATTACGTAGTGGCCGCCATTTTAGCCCCATCATCCAAACTTGCTGCCCTCCTTTCCCCGACAAAGCATCAGGCCCAGAAACTTCATCTGGCGTACGGTTGACATTGGTATCATATTGAGTTGATGAGCCCAAGGCTAGAGAAAAAATGCTCTTCTGAGATTTTTTCCAAAGCATATATTTTTCCACAGCCGCCAAAAACATGCTGCGCCACTCTACGACTATGGGGCCTTTTTCTTCATCTTTTAATGAAAGAAGCTGAAGGTCTAAAGATTCAAGCTCCTGCCAAGTTTCTAAAACACTTGCTGGAGTCTGCAGGCTGTGCTTATAACAAATTTGCGCTAAATCTCGAAGGTCGGCGCTAATTAGTGTGAGAGGTTCGACATTCATCTCTTCCTCTAAGGCTAATAAATAGAGTTCTTGCAGATCGCTATCCAAAAATAGCTTCTTGAAAAAATATTTATTTAATTTTGCTTCCAGAGACACTAACTGCTCAGAAATGTGCTCCTGAGTCGCATTTTCAGCGTGAAGAGTGCTCTTTCCTAGGCAAAATACCATGAGCAAAATCATTAACTTGACCGCTTTCATATAATATATTTTCGACATGTAGCCGTTAGTAGATCAAAAAAAATTTAAAAGAGTTAAGATGAATATGGAAGCCCTATTTGGTTGTCAATTATATAAGAAAGAAGCGCACAGAGAAAGCACTGTCACATCACGATTGTGACTAGTTTGAATACCCATAAACAGGCTGAGATTTGCCAAATGAGAGCAAAATAGGACTTCTTTAAAGCCTGTCCAATTTCAAGCGACTCATCACATAGAGCAAGGAGTATTTTGCCATTAAAGCCTTGTTTAAACTCTGTTCCTGCTGGGATTTTGCTGAAATTAACGCTTGCTCGCCATTCAAGATATCAAGAAGCGAACGCCTTCCCATGGCCCTTTCCTTTTCGGCATTCACCAGAAATTCCTCAGCCACTTTGATTTGCTTTGAAAATAACGCGTAAGTTTTCTGAGCACTTTCATAAGCATGCCACCACTTCTCAATTTCATTTTCAACCTCTCTTTTGCTTTCATTAAGAGCATGCAAGGCCGAAGCCTCCCTTTGCTTGGCTGCCGAAATTTTTCTAAAGGCAGTGCCAGCCATCTTAAAAGGAAAGTTTAGCTCAACTCGTATGGAGCGGTCCTGTTCATAATTATTATAACTAGACAAGTGTGAGCCCCAAGAGCCTTGAGCAATGGTGCTAATATTTGGCCCAAAACCTTTTTGCCTAGCAGACTTAGTGCTGAGTTGGCTCGCCTGCTGTTCTATCTTTTTAAGTTCAATCTTCAAGTTTGCAGCTAATGCGAGCTTTTTTGCCTGAGCAAACTCAGAACTACCACTCTCTGATGCCCCCTCTAATTCAAGAGCGCTTCCCTCTAATCCGGCGAAGAGCTTGCTGGAAAAAACAAGCGAAGCTGTGCTAAGTTGATCAGCAGACAATAACTTTTCTGCACCTTGAAATATTTCACCAAATAGAGCCTTATAGGCTCCTAAGGCTTGCCTTAGGTCACCTTCATAGCCCACTTGCCTCGATTGAGCACCCAATAACTGCGTTTGTGCTTGCAAAACATCCGTTGAGTAGCCCTGCCCTTTAGCAACACGAATGCTTTCAAGCTCAGTTTGACGTTGCAAATTCTTCACCGATTCGCGGGAGTATTGCAGCATATAGGCTAATGTTCGTATTTTTATAATCTCACTTAAACCTTTCAGAAGAGTGCTTTGCATGGCGTCCTCTTTAATTAATAAAGACTGCCTATGCTGAAGCCAATTCTGCTTCACTTTGCTTCGCGTTGCGCCAAAGTCCCAAATCAGCTGTTTGATGCTGACACTAAAAGCATGAGAGCGATAATGGCGATCATCCAGCACAGGACTGGCTGATTGATTCTGATGTTTCTCGTAGGCTGATAAGTTTAATTCGGGGAAATAATCTCCTATTTGAGCTTTTAAATCATGATAAGCAGCTCGTTCATCAGCCTGCGCTTTCATGATTGTGGGGTGAGTTACAAGAAGCTGCTGCAACAACTCTTTGCCTTCATCAGCATGGCCATACTCTAAGCAGAGAGTGAAAAGACAAGCGCCGAAAAAAATGAATTGCGCTAAAAAAAGACTTCGAAGATACATGCCTTTCAACACCCGTTAATTATAGCCAAGTTGCAAAAAAATCGTTCACCTTTAGTGAGAAGGCTGCCATTTCACAGGGAGTTCAGGGTCCTTCTCAATCAAGTCACGCATTTTCATTTTATCATTCACATCGACCTCGTCTATACGCAAGCCGCCTTGTGAAATTTGCTGAACGCTCTTTTTCACTCCCCTTAAAATCATGGATAAGCCCCGCACACGAATAGCCACATCCTCAAAACCGGCCTGCAGAAATAATTGCCCAAGCTCATTAGGAGAAAAGGCACTGCGAATTTGAGCTCTTGGCAAGGACTTTCGGATATGCTCCTCATGCCCGTAAACAAGCTCACTGAGTTTCATACCTTCTTGAATTTGCCCTCCCCAGCCCTTTTTGTATATATATTCAGCTAAAACTTTGACATGAGGAATTTCCACCAGGACAATGCCTTGTTCATTCAAAAGGTTATATAGTCCTTTTATCATCTGAGGCAATTGATGACGTTCATAGCGGTTTAATTGATTAGCAAGGTAAATGGCATGCCAATTATCTTGCTCCAATAAATGAAGAGAGCGAATATCACAAAGTATATCCGGGTCTGCTTGAGCATGACTCTCCATAGTCACAACAGACCAATCCGGAGCTTGAAACATATCAGGTAGTTCCTGAGCTTCGGGGAAAGCAAAGTTAATATGCAATAGCCTCTTTAAAGTATCAGCCATTATTTCCCTCATCGTACAAAGCAGCTAATTCTTGAGCCACAGATGGTCTTTTTTGCCCCTCAGCCAATTCTTCAATGAGCTTGATATGATAAGGCAAAACCTTTTCTAAAGAGTATTTTTCTTGAATCGTCTGATGCGCTTTCAGCCTTAATGAGTCATAGTCTTCTTGATGAGTCAAGACATGCTGGACCTTATCAGCCAATGCCTGAGCATCGAAAAAGTCAACTAAAAGGCCATTAGAGCCATCTTTAATCACCTCACATACAGGCTCAGTATCCGAAGCAATAACGATACATTTTGCCGCCATCGCCTCAAGCATAGACCAAGACAAAACAAAAGGAACCGTTAAGTAAATATGGGCTGCCGATATATTGAGGACCTGCAAATACTGCTCATAAGGCAGGTGGCCTAAAAAATGAACTCGCTTTAGGTCAAGCTTAACTTCACTCAACATTTGCTCTTTATATGTTTTAAAGTTCTCTGGCGAACGTCCATAGCTAACCCCATCACTCCCTACAATAACCACCTCGACGTCGGGATTCATTTTCAATAATGGTTCCAAGGAACGCATGAAGGTAAAGAAACCTCGATGTGGCTCCATATTTCGCGTCACATAAGTGACAATAGACATGCCTTTTTTGAGTCGTTTTTTATTGGGCATCATCATTTCGTCATGTGACCCAGAAGCGATCGCTTGGCAATCGATCCCTTCATGTAGCTGAGAGATCTTATGATGAAATTCTTTAGGGTTTTGTTTAAGCTGAAAGCGTGTGGGGCAAATACCCCAGTCACAGGCCTCTAGATTAAGTAGGTTTGTGGCATTCTTTACACGAATGCGACAAACTTCATCTGCCTTGACTTCATCATCCGGAAAAAAGTGAGAGTCAGCCCCAAAGGCATGATAATAAAACTCCAAAAGGGATAAAAGGGGACTCTTAGGGTAAATATCTTTCGCAAAGAGAGCATCTCCCCAACCTGGATGAGCACAGACGATATCAGGAGTAAAGCCCTGGTCTTTCAACTTTTTCAAGACACGCCACGTTTCCTGGCCATGGTGAATCGCTTTCTCAAAACCTATAATGTAGCGATGAATCTCAGGCTGAGATTGCCTGGACATGCGGTACTCTATTTTTTGCACACCGGGAATCTGCACCTTTTTTTCTTTCGTCAGAAAAAGGACCGTATTCTCTTTACGTGCCCCCAGAACCCTAGCCAGATGCTTATACTGCCCGGGCATATTAGGGTGGATAAATAAGATTTTCATGGTTTCAAGTAATGACTCAGCTGCTGTGTATACATCAAAAGCCTAGCTGTCCAGTTTTTTAAAAGCACGACGGCCCATTTACCACCTAGCCAGCACCTTTTAAGCACTATATTCTCCTTTTATTTTCACTCACACAAGCATGAAAGTCGCCGTTATCACACCTTACTACGATGAACCCATCGAGTGGCTGAGGAAATGTCATTATAGTGTTGCGGCCCAAGATATGTGCTGCACCCATATCATGATCGCCGATGGCAGACCGCGAAAAGAAGTGGATCAGTGGGCTGTTCGCCATATCCCCATGCCCTACTCTCATAATGACTTTGGCGATACTGCTAGATCCATCGGTGTAACCGATGCCATAGGTGCTCACTTCGATGCCATTGCCTTTCTAGATGCAGATAACTGGTTTGCCCCAAATCACATTTCAAGCTTAATGCAGTGCGCTCAAAAAACAGGTGCGGCTATCGTTTCTTCAGGTAGACTCTTTTGCCGCATGGACACTTCCGTCATGGGGCAATGCCTTAATTCAGACGGCGACAACTTCTCAGATACCAATTGCCTATTATTCACTAAATCAGCCTTTCGGCAAGCCAACGAATGGGTTTATGTGCCTCCCTATGCTCATGGCATAGGCGACCGTGTTCTATGG
>JADGBV010000252.1 GCA_015231345.1 Planctomycetota bacterium | reverse complement strand
ATCAGATTTGATAACAACTCGCTTGTTATCGTAGGCGAAGATAAGGAGCCTAAAGGAACTCGTATTTTTGGCCCGGTTGCAAGGGAACTTAGAGCTAAAGGCTATTCTAAGATTATATCTCTTGCGGTAGAGGTGGTGTAATGCAAATCAAGAAGAATGATCAAGTTATTGTCACGAGTGGCAATAGTAAAAACGAAAAAGGAAGGGTAAAGGAAATCTTGGTTTCCAAAGGCCAAGTGATTATCCACGGTGTCAATAAACGTCATAAGCACGTTAAACCTTCTCAGGAAAACCCACAAGGGGGAAGAATTGAAGTTGAGGCTCCTATAGCACTATCGTCTGTAATGGCATATAGTGAAAAAGCGGATGCTCCCAGCCGAATCAAAATCGAAAAAACTGAGGATGGCAAAAAAGTCCGTGTTTTGAAAAAATGTGGTAGTGAATACGGAGAGAAGTACTAATGGCTCGCCTCTTAGAAAAATATAAATCAGATGTTATTCCTTCAGTGAAGGAAGAATTTGAAGTCAAAAATGTAATGCAGCTGCCTAAAGTGGTTAAGATTTGCGTTAGCATGGGTATGGGACAATACTGTTCTGATGTTAAAAAAATCGACCGCTGCGCTGAAGAGCTAGGTGTTATTGTTGGACAGAAAGCTGTACAGACAAAAGCTAAAGTCAGTGAAGCTGGCTTTAAAGTGAGAAAAGATATGCCTGTTGGTTGCCGCGTGACTCTACGTGGTCAGAGAATGTGGGAGTTTTTGGACAGATTTATTAGTGTCGCTGCTCCTCGTATTGCTGACTTCCATGGCTTTTCCCGTAAAGGTTTTGATCAAAAGGGTAACTACTCTTTTGGAGTCAACGAACAAAGTATTTTTCCTGAAGTTAACTTGGATAAAATGGAAGTAACTCAGGGTATGAATGTTAATGTAGTTTTCGAAAATAGCACAGAACAAGTTTCAGAAGCGATTCTTGAGAAGCTCGGTTTTCCGTTTCAGCGTAAGGATAAATAAAAATGGCTAGTTCATGTCAGATCGCTAAAAGTAAAAAAATGCCTAAATACAGTAGTCGCATTGTTAACCGCTGCAATATCTGCGGAAGAGCAAGGGCTTACTATAGGAAGTTTGAGTTATGTCGTTGCTGCTTTAGAAAGTTAGCATTAGACGGAATGATTCCTGGTGTTCGTAAGGCTAGCTGGTAAGAGGAGAATATCATGAGTATGCAAGACCCAATCTCCGATATGTTGACTCGTATGAGAAATGCAATCGGCGCACAACAACAATCAGTGCGAATTCCCTTTTCTAAAGTAAAAGTGAATATTCTAGAAACTTTGAAGCGTGAAGGTTTTATCAAAGCGCTAGAAGTTGTAGAAGATAACAACAAGAAAGATATTCTTGTTTATCTTAAGTATGCAGACAGCTCTGCATCCGTTTTAAGTAGTATTAAGAGAATCTCCAAGCCAAGTTGCCGAGTTTATAAATCTAAAGATGAAATCAAACCGGTTCTTAATGGCATTGGCGCAGCTGTGATTACAACTCACCAAGGTGTATTGAGCGACCGTGAATGTCGTGCAAAACAAATTGGTGGCGAGATCATCTGCGAGGTATACTAGGAGTAAACAATGTCAAGGTTAGGAAAAAAACCAATCGCAATTCCAGGTGGGGTTGAGGTCAAATGTGCCGACTCTGTAGTCAGTATCAAAGGCCCCAAGGGTGCACTCACTCAAGAAATTAGCTCTGATATCAAAGTTAATATCGAAGAGAAAGAGGTTGTATTAGAAGCAACTCAAGAAGGAAGAACTGCAAGAGCCAACCACGGTCTTTACCGTTCTCTTATCAGTAATATGGTAAGTGGTGTTAGCGAAGGTTTCGTCAAGAAACTGGAACTAGAAGGTGTTGGTTACAGGGTTGCTGAAGTCAAAAATAAATTGACTTTTCAATTAGGATATTGTCACCCAATTGAGTACTATGTACACCCAGAAGTAAAAGTCACCCTAGATGGTAATACAAAAATTACCTTGGAAGGGATTGATAAACAACTGATCGGTCAAGTGGCCGCAGAAATTAGAGGACTGAGGAAACCAGAACCTTATAAAGGTAAAGGTGTTCGCTACAGTGATGAAGTTATCCGTAAGAAAGTTGGTAAGGCTGCTGCTAAATAAGTAAGATGAAAAACCGATTGAAAAAGAAAGCTCTTCAGAAGAAGAATATCCAGGCCCGTATCCGCAAGAAAGTGTCAGGGACAGAAGAACGTCCTCGCTTGGCGGTTTTCAAGTCTAACTTGAATATGTACGCCCAAGTCATTGACGATGATAAAGGAGTGACACTTGTCTCTGCTTCTAGCATTGAAAAAGGGCTTGAGGAAAAATATGCCAAAAAGGCAGACCAGGCTAAATACGTTGGCGAGGCTATTGCTTCTCGTCTTTTAGAAAAAGGCGTAGAGAAAGTGGTTTTCGATCGTGGTGGAAATGCTTTCCATGGCAATATTAAAATTTTGGCTACAGCCGCTCGCGAAAAAGGCTTGCAGTTTTAAGGAAGACCAGTTATGATGAACAAAATTACAGTAGATGCTACAGAGCTGCGCGAAGAAACACTTCTTATTAAAAGGTGTGCTTTGGTTGTAAAAGGTGGAAGGCGTTTTAGCTTTTCTGCTTACGTTGTAGTCGGTAACGAAAACGGTATCCTTGGTTTAGGCCACGGTAAAGCCTCTGACGTTGCAGGTGCAATCGCTAAGGCTTCTAAAGAAGCAAGAAGAAAACTTTTCAGCGTTGAAATTGCCGAAAATACGGTTCCTCACCGCATCAATGGAAAATTTACTTCTTCTAACATTCTCATCATGCCAGCTAAACCAGGTACAGGTGTAATCGCTTGTACTCCAGTTCGTGCTATTATGCAGATGGCTGGAATTCATGATGTGCTAACAAAATCATTCGGAAGTAATAATACGGTTAATTTGGCTAAGGCCACAATTGACGGGCTAAAGAAAATGCGTAGCCGCAAAACTGTTGAAGCCCTAAGGGGAGTAGAATTAGCATGAATCTTAAAGACGTAAAAGAAGGAATTCGCCTAGGCCAAAAAGCCAAACGCGTTGGTCGTGGTGCTGGTTCTGGTCACGGTAAAACATCGGGTAAAGGTCATAAAGGTCTAAACGCTCGTGCCGGTAATAACATGGGCCCCACATATGAAGGTGGACAAACTCCATTATTCCAAAGAATTGCCAAGCGTGGTTTCAGCAATGCACGTTTCAAGACAGTTTATTCTGTTGTAAATGTTTCTGCTCTAGAATCTTTTGAAAACGGCGATGTTGTTGGTGCTGAAGAATTACAAGCCAAAGGTTGGGTTGATAACTTAAAAGACGGTTTGAAAATTTTAGGTTTTGGTGAACTTAGCAAAAAACTTACTGTAAAGGCTCAGTCTTTCAGTAAAAGTGCCCAAGCTTCTATTGAAGCTGCTGGCGGAACTTGCGAAGTTGTAAGCACTAAGGACGCTTAAATTGAATACTCTCAAAGGTATTTTTACTATCCCTGAGCTTAAGAAAAAGCTCATGATCACTGCGATCTTGTTGATCGTATACCGTATGGGCACATTTGTGACCATCCCAGGTATCGACACAGATCAAGTGAATAAGCTTTTCGAAGAACTTAACCAGCAGGCTAATGGTCTAGGAAAGATGATGGGTATGGTAAATATGTTCAGTGGTGGTGCTCTTAGCAACGCTTCTGTCTTTGCCTTGGGAATTATGCCGTATATCACGGCTTCGATTTTATTTCAGATTTTGACAACCATCATGCCTGCTCTGAAACAGATGCAAAAAGATGGCGAAAGTGGTCGTCGAAAAATTAATCAATACACAAGATATGTGACTTTAGGTCTATGTATCGTTCAGTCTAGCTTTATTTGTAGCGGGCTTCAGGGTTTGAATAACGGCATGTTAGTGCCTAACCCTGGTTTTATGTCTTTTATCTTAGTTGGCATGATTTGCTTAACCACCGGAACTATGATTGTGATGTGGTTGGGGGAAATGATCACAGAATTTGGTTTAGGAAACGGTATTAGTATCATTATCATGGCTGGTATTATAGCTGCCTTGCCTGCTGGCATTAGTGACTTTGTCACTCAGCTAAAAAGCGGCTCTGTGAACTACTTAACTGTTTGTATCTTATTAGCTTTCTTTGTTGGTGTGACCATAGCAATTGTCTATACGACTCTAGGTCAAAGACGTATTCCTATTCGTCAAAACCGCAGAGCTGGAGGCGCTGGTGAAAATGCTCGTGCGCAGTACTTGCCACTAAAAGTGAATATGGCTGGTGTGATACCGATCATTTTTGCTCAAGCTATCATTATGTTTCCTGTATTAGTGGGTCAGCTCGATTCGCTTAGCTGGATTGGAAAATATTTCCAACAAGGTGCGGTCGCTTATACCTTATTTTATCTTGGTGCGATACTCTTTTTCTGCTTTTTCTATACAGCCATGATCTTCAATCCAGAAGAGATGTCTGAAAATATGAAACAAGGCGGAACCTTCATTCCTGGTATTCGCCCAGGTGTAGAAACACAACATTATTTTGAAAAATTACTCGTACGGATCACCACTGTGGGGGCTTTAATTTTGGCTGTTATCGCCATTATTCCTCAGATCCTTGCCAATCAATTTCAAATATCATTCGCTTTGGCGGGCATATTTGGAGGCACGGGGCTTTTGATTGTTGTTGGTGTAGCTTTGGATCTCATTCAAAAGGTCGAAGGTTATCTTTTTAGTCAAAACTTTTCATCTATGCTTGAATCAAATCAGGTAGGATCTAAATCATAAGATGGCTAAAGAAGAAAACATTCGAGTAGAAGCTGAAGTTACGGAGTCCTTGCCTAACGCCATGTTCCGCGTTAAGCTCCCCAACGGACACAATATTTTAGCGCATATCAGCGGTAAGATGCGCATGCACTTTATAAGAATCCTTCCTGGTGATACAGTTACGGTAGAAATTTCGCCGTACGACTTGAGCAAAGGGAGAATCGTGTATAGGAACGATAATAAGCCTAGAGAGGAGAGAAGAATATGAAAGTCGTCAGCTCAGTAAAAAAGCGCTGCGAAAACTGCAAAATTATCAAGAGAAAAGGTGTTCTCAGAGTAGTTTGCGTTGAACGTCGCCACAACCAGAGACAGGGATAAGAAGCATGCCAAGGATTATCGGTAAAGACATTCCAGACAATAAGCAAGTATGGATCAGCTTGACTTACATTTCGGGTATTGGGCAAACCACAGCCGTAAAACTGTGTGACGCCTGCGGAATAGACTCGGCCAAAAAGGCCCGAGAGCTATCCGAAGACGAGAAAAGTCGTCTGACTCAAGAAATTGAAGCCAGCTGTTTGGTAGAAGGTCAACTCAGACGTTCCGTGGCGGCTGATATCACTCGCCTTAGAAAAATTGGTAGTTTCCGTGGGATTCGCCACAGTAGAGGATTGCCAGTTAGGGGACAAAGAACTCAAACAAACGCACGGACACGTAAAGGTAAACGGAAAACTGTTGCCGGTAAGAAAAGTGTTAAGGACATGAAATAATCCTATGAGCAAGTATCAGAAGAAAAAAGTAAAAAGGACGGTTTCGCGAGGAATTGCGAATATCCAAGCCTCTTTTAATAACACAATCATCACAATAGCTGACACAACTGGTGCGACTATTTGTTGGCAGAGTGCTGGTAGTGCAGGTTTTAAAGGTTCTCGTAAGAGTTACCCTTTTTCAGCTCAAGTTGCGGCTAACGCATGTGCTGAAAATGCAGTAAAACTTGGTGTTAAAGAAGTTGATGTGAAAGTAAAAGGGCCAGGTGGCGGCAGAGAGTCCGCTATACGTGCACTTAAAGAAGCAG
>JADGBV010000251.1 GCA_015231345.1 Planctomycetota bacterium | reverse complement strand
ATATTCCTTTAGAAAAGTTATTCCGACAAATTAATCATGCTACATATATATTAGTTTTTCTTTGTGTGCATATTATTCCTCTGTGAGATACGCCTTATCAAAGTCACTCTCACCACCTAGAGATAAATGCCCATCAAAGAAAATGAGGCTATTACGAAAAATACTGCCGTGGCGCTCTTTTTCCAAGCCCAATTTATCATCATCCTTCCAGCCCTTTTCTTTGAGCAGAACATCCATCAGGGTATGACCTTTCTTGCCATTACCCCGATCGAGGATGTATTGTTTCTCTTCACGAACTCTCTTAGGGTGTTCGTCTTCGTAATCGGTCATCATTAAGGTCATGGAGGGATTATTTAGCAGTTTCACATCACCTTCGTACATCAGACCAGAATCATTGGAGTAGGGATAGCCATTAATATAGTAAGAAAAGGGGCCCGTTACATTCCTAAAAACATCATCCATATCCCGGTCATTGATATTCAGGTGTCGATGAGTTTTTTCGGGGCGCCCCCCTTCGGTTGCAGGACACACCATTTCTTGACGCACCATCTTAGCTTCGGTTATCATTTTATTAGAGCCATTGAGTTCTATCCCCCAATCATAGTAGGTGCCGAGTGCTAGGTACATGGAGATACCCTTGTCACTTTCCATCCAGACCGAGGTGCTTTTTAAGAATTCTTTAGATGGACACTTATTCCAATACCCAGCTTTGGGAAGGTAGCCATAATCGTCAATATGAGCCTCTTGGGCTTGGTAGAAGTGCTTCATATTCTTTCCACAGACCAGGCTCATGGCATTATGAAGGGTCTTGGTCAACACTGGATTAAGCAATGAAAAAAGGACAACCACCAGAGCTAAAACAATCAACAACTCTATCAGACTGAAAGTCCATCTTCTTTTCTTAAGGCTCCTCATTGGCGAATCTCAGCTTGCACTTTAAGATCGGAAGGGATATCCAAAGCTCTCACATCCTCAAAATATGCTTTATGGGCTGTGCTATCACCATCTAGAGTCAAATTCACATTATTGAGAACAATGCCTTCAGCATGCCGCACGAAGAGTCCCCAGGCATTGAGAGTACCGAACAGGGAACTAGATGGGTACCCCGTTTCTTGAACTTTCACGATCAAATCTGCCTGCCGTGTAGGTGTATCGCCGGTGGCACTTTTTTTCTTTTTGTTTTTTCTTGATTTTTTATTCTTTTTCTTTGCTGCTTTGGGAGGCTCTGGCTTAAAATGCACGTCCACACCATCGAGTGTGATATCCTTGACCTCATTGCCTTTCATACCAGCGAGAATAATACCCTTGCTACACCCTGTAGCCTTTAGGTTTTTGACCATCATTTTATTAACGGATCCAATTGTTAGCTGTTTGGAATCACCTCCAATCTTTCTTAATCGACGCCCGAGAAAGACAATGAGCGGACACTTGGAGTCTATTATAGTAATATTTTCAATCAGTACATTCTCAATTTTTGCTCCGTCCACACTGAAAAAAGCCAAAGCGTCACGACCGCCCTCAATGGTCAAATTACGGGCGGTGACATTAACAAAACCATCATAGGATTCGGTTCCGAACTTAAATGCAGATTTGACGCTTTTCAGCTTGCAATTGCTCACCGTTACATCGCGACTCTCACGGTGCCCTGTATTTTTAAGAGTGATAGCATCGTCGTGGGTGCTTATATCGCAACGATCCACACGAACACCGTGGCAACCATCAATATTAAGACCGTCGTCGTTCTTCATATAATTCTTCACCTTAATCCCTGTAACAAACAGATTATCACAGCAGAAGAAGTGCTGGGTCCACATGGATGCGTTCGTGAGAGTGATATCCTTCACCTCCACACCCTGGCAGCCATCGAAGCGAATGAGGGAAACCCGGTCTGATTCAGATGAACGAGCTTTATAGGAACTGCTACCACCGTCAATCGTTCCTTTTCCTGTAACAGCAATACCCTGTTGATTTTGGGCGTAGATCATGGTTCGCCTCTTGGGGTAGTATGTTAAAATATCTACGGAAACAAAAGGATAATCCTCTTTCTTGCCTGTATTTTTGAGGGTAACACCCTCGGCAAGATTCAAAGTTACCCCATTTTTCAATACAATCATACCGGATACGATGGTTCCCTTATCCAGAATAACCGTCCCTCCGCCTTCAGCGGCACAAGTGTCCACCAGCTTTTGAAGGGCCTGGGTTTCCACCAGAATGCCATCTCCTTTGATACCATGCTCCGACGCTTGATACACATCTCCCTTAGCCCAAACAAATGCTGAAAAGAGAAGCAGGAAAAGAAGTGGTGAACGCATTATCAATACTCCTTAATCTTCCAGTACTTCAACCAGGGGAAAGGTACCCAAGGCATTCCATACCCACCAGGCACTCGTTCCACCACTGTCATTATTGCCCGGGAGGCCGTAAGGGCCCGGGGCAAATTGATATTTCATGACCGCTTCGACGACTTCTTTGGTGCGCTCGGGTTTGTTAGACCACTGATAAGCATAGGGAGTTTCCATATCGCATTCGTTGTTCAGCCCTTCAAAGCGAAACTCACGTTTTTTACGTTCAAAGGAATCACTCTGTTTGCCTGAAACCACACCCTTTTCCAAGTCAGTAAAACCGAAAAATTCATCGAGAAGTTTGGTAAAACCAGCCTTGCCTCCAGCCAACTCGACTCTTTTTTTCATACTGTGATGAGGTCGGAAAGAATAATTCCATTCAGTTCCCTCATAATACTTACCCTTCTTCATCAGTCCAGTATTCGCATCATAAATTTTTTCCCAGATTTCTCTGTGGCCTTCATAGCGTTTTTGACGCTGCGCATCACCTTCTCCTTTAGCTATGTAGTAAAGGGCATTGAAAGCCGATGATACATCGAGAGTGTGAGTTAATGAGAAATCTGGATAGGCCCCGGTTTCCAGGATTGTTTTTACCCTTTCCAGTTTTTCAAAACTGTCACTTAGCTTGAGAACTTTTCCCCAGTCAATCCCCTTGAGAGTATTTTTAAATTTATAGGCATAACCCAGCACCACCCACTCAATTCCCGTGCACTGTCCGTCGAACTTTTTCATGCCCTTTTCCTCACTCTTCATGTAACCGCAAGGGAAATAACCATGATTTTCAATGGTCAGGATCATACTTTGAATGATTTTCGACGCATCATTGGGGTAATACTCAATAATCAAGGGAAGTTGACTCTTGTAAATATCCCAAAGAGTAGAAAAATCGGTCACGAAAGGCTTTTCTTTCCAAAAAGGGCTTTCGTTATCGCAGATGGAAGGTTTTACGAGCGAGTGGTAGAGGTTGGAGTAGAAGAGTTTTTTCTCACGCTCATCTCCACCTTTAAAGGGTAGACGGCCTAAGTAATTGCTCCAGACTGATTCAGCCGCAGCTTGAGCCTTGTCGAAATTAGACGGAGAGGCTTCGAGGTTCTTGACAGCTTGATCGAGAGAACGGAAAGAGACGGCAACTTTGAGTTCAACGGTGGAACCAGGCTCTACATCGAAGACATAATCGAGATAGAACATACGACAGTTCTTACGCCTAAGCTTATTGATCTTGATGCTCGCTTTTCCTTCATTGACTTCCGGGGGCTGAGCTTCTTTGGCATCAGCCTTTTTACTTCCTTTCTTACTTCCCTTTTTGCCCGACTTCTTTCCTCCTTTTTCTTGAGCCCCACTTCCGGTCGTTTTTTCTCCCATAAGGGAGTAGAAGTTTCCATTTTTATAAGGAGCGTTGGATTCAACTACGAAAAAATAAGGAAAACCCTTATACAAAAAGGATCCCCCCACCCTGTTCGGACCTAGTTTTTCAGCCTCGACAGTAGTTACGTTATCCTCTCTTTCTTCCAGTCCACCTTCTGTAAAGTCGATCATTACCTGGGGCTTATCCATACCCTGAGGAAAATGATAGCGGTGATGAGCCACCTTGGACGAAGCGCTAAGTTCTACTTTTATTCCGCTATCACTAAGAGTACAAGCATAGTAACCTGGGTGGGCTTTTTCATCTGCCGTTGGTTGGAGGCGATAACGATTATCAGCGCCATAGCTATTCATAGGAAGCAGTCGCACCATATTATAATAGAACAAGATGGCACCCGTTCCCGATTGATGAATATGAGTAAAACCTCTGGTGCCGTTTTTATGCTTGGCCGTATAGCGAGGTTTTCCACCTGTTGTTTTCTTATTAAAGCCTACCCCCGTAGGGTAGGCCCCCGTATAGGAGGCCACTGAGATCATACCGAAGGGTGCTTGAGCTCCGGGATGGGTATTTCCGGTCTGTGCTTTTTCCCAATTCCAGGCTGCGGCAACACCCTGTGGTGGTGGCATATCTACCCCAGCATTACCGTAGAAAGGGTCGGCATACCTTAATTCAGGAGGGAGTTTTGATGAGTCGGCCATAGCCACATTCAACAATGCCAAGAAGCTTAAGATTTGAAAAATTCTCATATTATAATTCTCCTAAATTATCCCCGATATTACTTCTTAGAATTCATTGGTGCCAAAACAAATGAGTATGACACATGATTGGCTTTAACCCTATAAGGTTCCAAGGGAGGATTTCCTCCGCAACTGTTATTACCCACGCCACTTTGCACAAGATCGATATTAAAAGTGATTTCTTTTTGCTTTTCAAGATCATAGGTATGCCTCGCTTCCGTAATATTATCGTCGCTGTAATGACGAGCGCTAGTCGTCAAAGCCACATTGCCGGAGACCATCAGACCGTGACCCGATTCGTTTTCCATGCTAACCCAGCGAACTCCCGTTTTATTACCGTAATCCTGAGGATAGGGGTAGTCCATGTATTGTTCATCGACGGTGCTAGAATAATGTCCCAGGAGGGTGCCATTGCGGCGATCGGAATAATTATCGTATGGACCATGTCCATACCAACTCATATTTTCCAGACCTTGTGGCAAAATACACTGAGTGCCAATCTTAGGTAAGGAACGCATGTTTAGAAATTTTCGTTTTCCATGGGCTTCAATATCATAGTGAAACAGGATATTGCCTGAAGAATAAAGAGTCTTAGTCACCTCAACCTTGAAGCCTCCTTCCGGAGAGCCTGATACATCATAAAGGGCTCGAATTTCGTTAGCGTCTATATCTAAGGATTTCAGTGTATGCTTCATGTCATGAAACCCCCCTGTCGTTCTCCATAAATGTTCGTACTTATTCTTTGAGGGCTTCACCCGAGATCCCGCATCATTGCAAGTGGGAGGACGCCAGAAATTAACGCGGGGACCACGAAGAAAGACCAAGCGATTCTCAAGCTGGTAGTCTTCCAATAAACCTGTCTCAGTGTTTAGCTTCACCTTGAATGATGGGCCTTTAAAACAATTTTCGGTAGAATCGTAAGAGACCTTTTCTTTAGCATTATTCTGCTCAGGAAGTGAAAATCCGAGAGAGTTAATTTCTAGCTGTTCACGTACAATACGGGTTCCTTTTTTACCCCAAGGGTATTCCTGTGTTGTTTCCAAGTATAGGTTAAGCACCCATTCACTTGATTGGTCCAGATCGCCAAGACTAACTGGAGTCTCAAATGTCGAGAATCCTTGTGGAGCCGTAGATGGCACTTTGAAAACGCCTTCTTTTACCATCGCACCATCACAAAGAAGCTCATAGGAGCCCTGAAAGTTTGAGGCGTCAATATAGTAATTCTTATTATTTAATCTTATGCGAGCTTTCTGTTCATCCTCCCAAGAAAAAGAGGCGTTTTGGTAACAATAACCCACCTCGATGAGTTCTTCGCGATTGGAGAGGTCGCTGAGCATTATTCCATCAAGGCAACCAGTGTAGCCGTGAGTGACTTCCCCAAAGTCTCCGCCATAACCGATATAGGGAGTTCCCTCGGGTGTACGGGTAAGAACTCCCTGATCGACCCAGTCCCAAATGTAAAGCCCACCAATATAAG
>JADGBV010000250.1 GCA_015231345.1 Planctomycetota bacterium | reverse complement strand
TATAGAATCACCTATATTAAGAGTTTGTAAAAGATCCAGATCTACCTGAGCACGGTCCATGCGAGAAGCTCCTTTTTGCTCACCACCACTATTTGGAGTCAGTGCTCCCAGCCCCCAATCACACACAACCACATTCCCGTAATCTCCCACCAACACATTGGAGGGCTTCAGGTCAAGATGTAAGATTCCTTTGGAATGAGCATATGAAATACCATCACATATCTTCAAAAATATTTCCAATAAGGAATAGAGCTCCCGGGAAGAAAGAGGTTTGGATTCACTATGGAGTCGTGTAATTTGCTGATCAAACTCCTCCCCTGACCTAAGCTCCATAGTGAAATAGGGACGTTTTTGAGGATCAAAGCCTACATCAAATATAGAAATCACATTAGGGTGGTCCATGAGGGCTGCAATTTTTGCTTCCCGAACAAAGGGGTCATACTCTTTATATTCAGCACCGGCGGGAAGAGTTGCCATAGCCACATTTCGCCCCAGCTTGGTATCGAAGACCTTCTGAATGCATTTCATTCCTCCTTTTGCCAAAAACTCGAAATCCTGATATCGATCCTCGTCATTGATGATCATATCAAATAACGACTTCACCTCGGGATCATCGCCGTAAAGCTCAGCATCAACTGCATCGAAAATTTTCTCTAGATCTTTATCAGGAAGATCATCGAAATCAGCTGAAAAGTTCACGGACAGTTGATGTTTTCGAAATTGATAATAAGGGATTTAATCTCTCCCTCAAACCTTCCTCTTACCCTGCTTTTCAAAGCCTTCACTGAGGATTCCTTTATGCCTAATTTCATGCTAATTTCCTTCTGAGTTTTACCTTCAATGCTCATTTTCAGCACAGAAATGGCATTTTCTGAAAAGAGAGGCTGAATCTTATCAAAAGCGATTTTTGTAAGATAAACCTTCCATTCCCTTTCTATCATGGCATCTACCTCAGGCTCGGTTGTGAGTGTATCATAATAGTCGACATCCCTCCCTTCGTCATCTGCTAGTGAGACGGCCTTATACCTTTTAGAGGATCTAGTGAAATTATAAACAATATTACGAATGACGACACTCAACCAGGCCCGAAATCGACTTCCTGTTTTTTCATAGCGCATCATATTATTCCAGAGTTTGAGGAGAACCTCCTGGTGCAAATCTTCCTGGTCAGCACCCTTCACATTCATTTCTTTCAAAATATGACGAATAAAGGGTTTGTAGATTTCGGAAAATTCTTGCCATGCATCCTGATCATCCTTGTTTTTTACCCTGGATAATAGAGTTTGGCGAGTGATATACTTTTCCGGGTCTGACATGAAGGCACGTTGGAACGGGGTGTATTTTAAGGAGGGTTGCTCGTAATCAATCATTGAAAAATGAATATCAGGTTTGATTTCATGAAAATCTCATCTTTTTTGAAAATAAATTAAGATTTCTGTTTACTTTCGCTTCAGAAGGGTGTTTTGACCATCAGTACTATTAATTTCATATTTTAACTTTATTTTATTAAAGGATTCATTATGATTGCGAAAAGAATTATACCCACAGCGTGCTTATTTTTCTTATTACAGCCCTTTTTGACGGCTCAAAAGCCCAATATCATCCTTATTATGGCCGACGATTTAGGCTTTGAATGCATTGGCGCCAATGGAGGAACTTCTTACCAAACGCCCAATATAGATCAGCTGTCTTCAAAAGGAATGCGTTTTGAGCATTGTTATTCTCAGCCAGTATGTACCCCATCTCGTGTCAAAATAATGACAGGCCTGTCCAACCTCAGAAATTATGACAGTTTCGGAAGCCTTAACAGAAGTCAGGTGAGTTTTGGAAATATATTCAAGGATGCTGGCTACAAAACTGCTATTGCCGGGAAATGGCAACTAGGAAGCGAAAATGACTCTCCACAACATTTTGGTTTTGATGAGTCATGCATGTGGCAACAATCACAATCTCGAGCCGATGCTGATGGCAACGACACAAGGTACCCTAACCCCATCCTGGAATTCAATGGGGTGGTGCAAGAATTCAATAACGGTGAGTTCGGGCCAGATCTTCTTAGTGACTTTATTTGTGATTTTATCGAAACAAATAAGGATGAAGCTTTTTTTGCTTACTACCCAATGGTGCTACCCCATGATCCTTTTGTCCCCACTCCTGATTCCGCTGATTGGGATCCAACAAGCCCGGGGTGTCCAAATAAACATGGAGACAAAATCTATTTTGCCGACATGGTTGCCTATATGGATAAAATGGTCGGAAAAGTTGTAGCTAAGGTAGAAGAATTAGGTTTAACAGAGAATACATTAATCATATATACAGGCGATAACGGCACCAACACTAGTATAAAGTCAGAATTTCGAGATATCAATAAATATAAAGGAGGCAAAGGAAACACCAAAGATACAGGAGTGCATGTTCCCTTTATTGCTCGTTGGGATGGGGTCATAACAGAAAACAGTGAGTGCTTTGACCTGATTGATTTCAGTGATGTCTTGCCCACTTTTTGCGAGATTGGAAACATCTCGATTCCTTCTCATATTACAACTGATGGCATCAGTTTCTACCCTCAGTTAAAAGGAGAAACTGGCAATCCAAAAGACTTAGTTTATTGCTGGTACTCAAAATTTGCCAATCCAGATAAAGCGAAGAGATTCACCAGAAATAAAACCTATAAGCTTTATGCATCGGGTAATTTTTACAATATACAGGATGACCTCTACGAGAAAAGCCCTCTCGCACTTGAGAGCCTGACAACTGAGCAGTGGCAAACATATAACATGTTAGATGAAGCCCTAAATAATTGGGAAGCAGGGTCAATTCCAGTAACAGGGGTCTCAATTAATGGCAGTTCCACCCTAGACTTAACTGTAGGCGCTGAACACGATCTTGACTTCACAATCAGTCCCACGAATGCTGGCGATCAGGGTGTCACTTGGAGTTCGTCCGACCCATCTATTGCGGAGGTTGATTCAAATGGATTAGTCACAGCCATTTCTGCAGGCAGTGCTGCTATCACTGTTATTAGCCAAGATGGAGGCTACGCAAGTGATTGCTACATCAATGTTTACTCACCGACACCAGTACAAAGCCCTTTTGGTGGAACTAATCGTTTGATACCTGGAATCATTGAAGGCGAGCATTACGATGAAGGTGGTGAAGGAGTAGCTTTTCATGATAATATAACGAAACAAGGAAGTGCTTCCTATCGTCCCGATGATAACATGGATGTTTCAGTTAAAAAACAAGCAAGCAATGGCTATAATGTTTCTTACACAAAGAAAGGCGAATGGCTAGAGTATACCGTTGATGTAATATCAGGCACATATGACATCACATTTTATTATTTCTGCTCAAAAACCCCAGGAGAATTACAAGTAAAACTTGATGACACTATCCTTACAACGATTGGAGGACTGGTTAATCAGGGAAATTGGAAAACACAAGCGAAAGTAACTATCCCAAATATCCCTATTACTGGTGGAAATAGCAAGGTGCTAAGGTTAGAGGTTGTAAATGGAGCCGGATTCAACATTGATGCAATTGAATTTGTAACGAGTCACAGCCTGTAAAGAGAAAGCATAAGAAACACTAGACAAGCAGTTGAAAATCTATATTCTCCTCAACTGGATAACATCTGCTTGTCTAATAAAGCAAATAAATCACTTATCAACGGGATTCAAGCTGCCTAAGCAGCTTTTCTACTCGTCATCTTCGAGATGGATATCAACCATCAACTCTTGACCGATGGCGTCTAAATCCTTTTCAAGTTCGTCGAGACGGCTGCTTTCGCTCTCCTGAATAATGATATCAGCTTCAAACAGGATTTCACCAGTTGTAGGGGCGCAACGACATTGAGTTTTGAGCTCCTCAACATTGATACCATGTTTGGCGATCGAGGAAGTCAGGGCTTTTAATAGACCGGGCCGATCCAAGCCTATAAGATTCAGGTGCATCCGCTTTGAACTCGTCGGCTGCATTTGCTCTGCATCCGTTACCACCGTACTGAAGACGCCCACATCTTCAAGGGCTTTAAGAGACTCTTTAAGCTGTGCCAGTTTACTTTCGGGGCAAGTTATGCGGCAAATGCCAGCAAATTGTCCCGAGAGGTGTAACATTCGACTCTCCTCCCAATTGCCATCAAATGATCTGACGGCATGAGCGACAGAGTCGACCAAACCGGGGCGATCGGGACCGATGATGGTCATAACAAGCGAGACATGATTCATAAGAGGACTTGCAGAAGAAGTGAAATATTCAATAAGGGAATGAAAATTCGGAAATTTACATTCACCTGAAAAACATCAAAACATAGACTAAATTTAACGCAACTCCTTACTCTTCAACAACAATTATCGCAAAAAGCCTTAACTTATCATACAATATCACCAAACAGCTATCTGTCAGGGCTCATCTGAAAAGCATCAGGTTTGATGCACTCAAATGATTTTAACAGCAAAATACTCATGTTTGAGTATAGACCTTTTTTGGCATATATAATTACTCATTAAACTATTAGAGTATATTGAAAAATCTGGGAATTCCTATCAACAACAAAATATTATACAGTGATCTATGACGTCAAGCCCCTGTTTGACGACCGGAAGACTTCCTTATTCTTTTCCAAAATCATTTGCGTAGAAGAAAATGATTTAAATGTGAAATTTTCTAGCGATTAACAGTAAGCGATTTATAATGAATAAAAAATATTGTAATGTAGAGGAAGGCTTTTCAGGAGCGCTTAACCGAAGTCATTTTTGGTTTTTCCTCATGGTTTTTTTAATGGCGGTTCAGGGAAGTTTGTTCGCCAACCCCGGACAAGAGCTCATCATGGAGTCAGGGCAGATTGAAAGCGCTTCAACAGCGAACTGGCTTTCTATTCCTTTGAAAAAAAGCTATGCTTCTCCTATTATTATAGTAACTTTGCAATATGACAAAACACAAGGCCCTTTTATGAGTCGTGTGCACAATGTTAGCTCTTCCTCATTCGACCTTAAAATCGCCAATGCAACAAGCGCCTCGGGGAATAGCAACTGTAAAGCTAATTATTTCGTTGTCGAAGAGGGTGTCTATACTGTAGCAGAGCATGGGATAACAATGGAAGCCGTGCGTTACGATTCAACACACACAGATCGAAAAAACAACTGGACTGGAGAAAGCAGGACTTATCACAATACATACACCTCTCCGGTGGTTTTAGGTCAAGTGATGAGTTCCAATGACCTCAGGCCCTCTGAGTTCTGGGCTTGCGGAGAAGATAGACACTCAATCCCCAGCGCTACAACCTTATATACCGGCAAGCATGTCGCTGAAGACCTAGATTATGCCCGAGTAACTGAAAGCATCGGCTACCTTGTCTTTGAAGCGGGTGACTACAATTCAAACAATTATGCTTTCTCAGTTCAAGTTGGGCCAGAATCGGTTACAGGAATGACTAACTCCCCAGTTGTTACCTACCCCTTGAATTTGACTGAAATGGCAGACTCTGTGCATCTATCTTCAGCTAGTATGCATGGGAGTGACGGCGGCTGGCCGGTTCTGTACGGAGAAGATGCTCTCACTACAGAATCAATTTCTTTAGCCATCGATGAAGACCAATGGAAGGACTCAGATCGCTCTCACACTTTGGAGAATGTAGCCTATTTGGCTATCAGAAGCCTACCTTTAGTAATGGAGTCAGGAAAATTTGAAGCCTCCTCTGCTGTCTGGCAATCTATTGCTTTAGAAAAAAGCTTTACTTCTCCCGTTGTAGTTTTGACGGCTCAATACGACAATAACACTCCCCCCTTGATGACACGTATACAAAATGTGACTGCTACTTCTTTTGAGGCTAAGCTGGCTTTGGCAACAAATTCATCAAGTGGAAATTATATGTGCCCTGTGCAATACTTAGTGGTAGAAGAAGGGGTTTATAATGCTACGGATCATGGTATCA
>JADGBV010000024.1 GCA_015231345.1 Planctomycetota bacterium | reverse complement strand
TTTTTCCGCTTTTGACTCTCTGGCTCTTTGGAGATGGCCTGTTGAATCCATCTGTAGAAGGTGGTTTGCTGCTATTACCGCTATTTTTGCTAAGCTTATCTTTAAGCTTTTGAATCTCATCATTTGCCCGTTTCAATTCATCTGATAATCGAGTAATCTCCTCTTGCATCTGCTGATCATTAAGAAGCGGTGATTTCTGGTTATATGAGGTGGAGGAAATGATCGGTTCTCATTTTGACTGAAAAGGGTCAGCCTAATGATTTGGTACGGAACGCAATATTTTATTCCAGATTATTTTATTCATATTATGCATCCTTAGTATTTTCGGCGAAATAAAGGGAATGGGGACCTGAATAGTTACATTAAAATTAGAAAATATATTCCATGGAATGCACCTAAGGCACAGACCATGGAATGACTTTAGCTTTCCACAAGCTATTATATTCAGCTTACTTTATGCTGGGGTCACGGTACCGTTTAAGTCCCAAAGGTCTTCCCAAGTCTGACCATCCTTCCACAAAAAGACTTGCCCTTTGATGAGGCGACAGTTTTTGTCGATGCCAGCAATAGCTTTCATTTCATCTTCAGTTAAAGGATCTATAGTAGCACATTCGAGGTTTGAAAGGTATTCAACTTCTCTTACAGAAAATGGGATAGGGATTTGTCCTCTTTGCACAGCCCATTTAACACAAACGACAGCTGGGTGAACCCCTAGACGTTCTGCTATTTTAAGAATGACCGGATCTTCGATATCACAAGTATCAGCTTCAGTTTTATCACGATCTGGGCGTGTTGGAGAGCCTATGGGGCAAAAACCGATGGGCTGAATTTCACTAGCTACCAAAAAGTCAAACAACTCGGACTGCTGAAAGTGAGGGTGTATTTCCATTTCATTGACTGAAGGCTTAATTTTGCAATCGTCCAATAGAAGCTTCATTTTAGCGACAGTCATGTTAGAGGTTCCAATATTATGAACCAAACCCAACTCCACTAACTGTTCCATAGCTCTCCATGTTTTCATGAAATTCTCATGAATATAAGCTGTGGCGTCAGGGCTGCGTGAGTCAACAGTACATCCTGGAGGGTGAAAATTTGGAAAAGGCCAGTGAATCAAATAAAGATCCAGGTAGTCCAGCTGCAAGTCTTTTAGAGTTTTTTTGCAAGAAGCTATAAGATCTTCTGGCTTGTGACTATCATTCCATACTTTGGAAGTTACCCATAATTCTTCTCTAGGTATTCCTGTGGCCATGATATTTTTGAAGGCAACACCAATTTTATCTTCATTGCCATAGACCGAAGCGCAATCAAAGTGACGGTAGCCAACAGCTGCAGCACCTTCGACAGCTTCAGCGACTTGTTCGTGTGTGAAACGATCGGAACCAAAGGTCCCCATCCCTACAGCTGGAATCTCAGCTCCGTTGTAGAGTTTTTTCTTAGGAAAAGTTTTGGGGTCAACCCCTTGTGTGGTACTGCTCATGATAGTTATCCTTTATAATAGAGATGAATGATTTTTTAAGAAGCTTTAAGGTTACAGGCTCTGGAATACATGCCTATGACATCGCGGATGTGATCTTTAATTAAGGTTAGAGGGCATATTTCCAAACCTTTTTCTCGAACTGAGTGGTATTGCCCTGGCAAGTATTGGCTTAGCAAAGAAAGAGGAATTGGGTTCTTTTCTAAGTTAGAAATAAGTTTCTCTTTGGCAATTTCTATTTCTTTATCAGGCCAATAATAACGAGAACGATCAGAGAAGCTATATTTTCTTTTAAACTCTGGATTTTCAGGGTAATACTTCTGCCAATACTTTGGGTTCTTCGTCATCACTTGTTCCATCGTCTGTAATAGATTGGAACGTTGACTTTCTTCTGAAATAAGTTCTTTCTCCATGGCTTCAAGAGCAAAAAGAGCCTCTCGGTAAGCAAAAGTAACCCAAGGGCCAACTTTCAATATGCAAAAATGGTCTTTGACCATTTCAGTAAGTGCCTTCTCTGACTGATAGTCTGTAGAATGGGCTTCGTACACAAGTCCATCGATCCCTTCAATGGCTTGACTGAGTTCTACAGCTTTAGATCTGTCATAATCAAAGACCTGGTCGTCCCCAAACTCCACACCTGGTTGAACAACCAGTCCTAAAACACGAGTCCAAGCTTCTTCTAGTCCAAGGTCTAGAAAAGATTGATGAGTAATTCTAATGGTTCTTTGGCTGTCACTTACAGAAGTTGGTTTCACTTCATCCTCTTCTTCTTGGGCTCCGCCAGGGATGGGCACTTCAGTACCGATGATATAAACCGGAGCGGGACGATCAGAACAAAATTCTTTCCAAGTCAACTCGGCTACTTGGCAGAGCTCTGCGGCACGAGAAGCTACAATTTCATCAGCCAGAGGGGTATGCCTATCACCAAGGTCATCAGCACAGTGCATGCTGGCGTCTAAGTGTATTTTTTGATAGCCAGCTTTGACATACTCAGCGATTAAATCGCGTGAGTGTTTCATGGCGACTTCGGCAGATTCATTTTGCCAGGCGTTAGGCCCCAAGTGATCACCACCAAGAAGAACCTTATCCATGGGGAAGTTACATTTGTCGGCGATTTTTTTGACGTAAGCTACAAAGTCAGCTGGTTTCATACCAGTATAACCACCGAACTGGTCCACTTGATTGGAAGTGGATTCGATCAGAAGCATGGATCCATCAGCGGTTGCTTGTTCCATACAGGCTTCAAGAACCGTGGCATGGGCAGAACAAATAGAATAGATCCCTGTTCCTTTTCCAGCTCTATTGTCTTTGAGCAGTTGAATAAAACTGTCGCGGGCACACATTTTTTCTCCTTTTATGGGGTGATTATAATTTTGGTAAAATTTTCTTTCTTTCCGAAGATGACATCCAGGGCGTCTTGCATTCCTTCGATGCCAAACTCATGTGAGATGATGCCTTCAGTTTTAATGAGACCTTTTTCAAGCATCCAGACGGCTGTACTCCATTCCTCACCGGGATAAGGAGCGGAATAGTTCATCCAAGAGCCAACCATATTGATTTCTTTACGGGTGATCAATTCAAATAATTCAGCTCCAAAAGTAATATCTACAGGCGAGGTCCCTACTAGTAAGATAGTCCCTCCCCCTTTACATACTTTAATCGCACTCATCTTGGCTGGGTTGGAACCAGAGGATTCAAAAACCACATCCGCTCCTCCTCCACTGCAATTTTCTTTGACGATATCTTCAAGGTTATCCTTAATGACATTTACAGTGATATCAGCGCCGTGTTTTTTAGCTAAGTCTAATTTCTCATCTATAACATCGGATACAATAACCGTTTTGGCTCCCATGGCTTTGAAGACTTGTGCAGCTAATACTCCTATCGTTCCTGCACCAGTCACAACGGCACTTTTACCTAGTAGATTACCCAAGGGCAAAATAGGGTGAAGACATACGGTAATAGGTTCAACTAATGCCGCTTTTGCGTAATCTAAATTATCAGGCAAGGGAACAATATTAATGGCTGGTACGCAGACGTACTCGGCAAAGGCTCCTTGGATACGTGAACCAATAAAAGTGTAGCCACCACAAAGGGAGAATTTTCCTTTTAGGCAAAATTCGCATTTATGACAGGGGACTAAAGGGGCCGCAGTCACTCGGTCGCCCACTTTGACTGTACTCACATCTGAGGCTACTTCTTGGACTTCACCAGCAAACTCATGGCCCAGAACTACGCTATTCCAGCGGTCCACATCTTCGCCGTAACGAACAATATCGGAGCCGCAAATGCCTACTTTATTTACCCTCACAAGTACTTCCCCAGCCTTAGGGCTAGGGCTAGGCATATCGATACATTTTACTTTTTGGGGGGATTCTCTTAAAGCCGCTTTCATTATTGATCCTTTCTTAGCTAAAATTTTGGCGAATGTTGGCGAGATCGTCGTAACAGGACTCAATGGAGTCATATAGATTCTCAAATAGTTGTTGCATTGTTTCGTAATAAGCTGTTTTCTTAGTATCTGGTTCGTACGTATTTGATACAGGAATACGGGAAACTGCATCGTAGAAACTCGGTATGGCACCAACACCGATGCCTGCAGCAATGGCAGAGCCCAATGTGGCAACATCGTCGCTACCAGGAATATCTATATTCTTCCCAGTGATATCCGCGAATATTTGCGTCCATGGCTTGCTTCGAGAACTTCCACCGGTCATACGTATTTGCTCAACGCTAGCCCCATTTTCTTCAACAATCTGCAGGACTTTTTGGGTACCGAAGGCAGTACCTTCCATGATGGTTCGTAGCAAATTGGCTTTATCCGTACTTGGGTTAAGGCCAAATAGAACGCCACGGGTATTGTTATTATAAAGAGGCGGCCTTTGACCAACCATATACGGAAGAAATAAGGCTGGATTAGCGTTATGACTTGTCTGGGAAACTAAGCTATCTAGTTTGCCATAATCATCCTCTTCAAGGATTCCCTTAAACCACTTAAAACCTGCTCCCCCAAAGTCCACTCCGCCAACACTTAAGTAATGACCTGGAACAATATGGTGGTAGAGGTGTAATTTTTCATTATAGAGAGGTTTATCGATGCATACTCCCGATGTCGTTACTGTCCCACCTGAAACATAGACCTGCCCAGCTTTATGAACTCCAGCTCCCATACCTGCAGCCACATTATCCATAGCACCAGCTACCACAGGAGTGCCTTCAGCTAGGCCGCACTCATCAGCCACCTTTGCAGTGACTTTACCAACGATGTCGGTGCAATTGAAAATAGGCGGAATTTTATCAGCGTCGAGACCAAAACCATTGATTAGCCTCTGGGACCACTCTCCTTTTCGGGTATCAAAAAGTTGACTCATTCCTCCTTCGGAGATGTCTGTGCTAGGCACTCCGGTCAGCTTGTAAACCAGGTAACCGTTGGCGTGAAGAAAATAACGTGTTTGTTTATAGATTTCCGGTTCTTCTTCTTTGACCCATAAAACTTTTGGGCCAAAATTAGAAGGGTCGTTGTGATTACCATTGATTTTAAAGAGCTCATCACCGAACTCTTTATCCAACCATTCTTGTTGTTTGGTGGCTCTGCGGTCCATCCATATCAAACCAGGACGCAGTGCTTCGCCATTTTCATCGACGGGCAAAACGGCGCTAGACATGGAATCAATACCGACGCCAATTATTTGTTTGGCTGAAATTCCACTCTTGGCAATGATTGTTTTACAGTTTTTACAGAGAGCTTCCCACCACTGAGACGCAGGCTGTTCGGCCCACCCTGTCTTTGGAAAAAGGGTATCGTAGGCCGCAGTGGCAAAGCAAATGGGCTTTAGATTGAGGTCAAAAAGAGCAGCCTTGCAGCTGCTAGTGCCAAGGTCTATACTGAGTAAATAGTCGCTCATTTTTATATCTTTAAAACCAATAGTGTCTTAATTGTTTAAAAGAATAAGGGTATTTGACCCCGTCTCCATAGATGGACTCGGACTAATGATGGATAAAATTGGACAGACACTAAAATAGGCAAAGGAATCCAAATACAGCCAATATGACAGACGACACAACCAACCTCAAGGCCTCCCGAGTATCCAAAGTTCAATATTATTACCTCAAAAGTGACCCCGATTCAGGCGAACCTATAACAGTTGTCTGGGGAGGCAGAGAAAGTTGTGATGCCGATTACCTAGTAGACAGAGAGTCATTTCCCTATATGGGACTGGAATTTGTGGCCGAAGGAGAAGGGGCTTTGGATTTGAATGGAAAATCCTACAATTTAAGGCCAGGGACTATTTTTTCCTACGGCCCAGATATGCCCCATAGAATCTGCAATAACCCCAAGAATCCCATGGTAAAGTACTTTGTTAATTTCACGGGGCCCAAAGCTCGAGAACTTTTACAAGATACGGGAATCGGCTTAGGAGACAATGTGCAAATGGTGGTCACCCATGAAGTTCTAGAACTTTTCAATGCCTTAATCCGCGATGGTGCTAAAGCTAACCCCCACTCCGATAAAATTTGCAATGCCTACCTTGAATTGCTTTTGTATAAGATATCTGATTATGCCACAGTTGATGAATCGGGGCAATCAATGGCACGAGAAACTTTTTTTCGTTGTCGAAATCAAATTGATTTACATTATTTGGAATTAATGAGCCTAAAACAAATGGCTGAAATTAACCATGTGGACTCATCTTATTTATGCCGACTTTTTAAAAAATACCAGAAGTTAACGCCCTACCAATATTTACTCACTTTAAAGATGAACCGGGCGGTCGAATTGATGATGGGCTCAAATAAGCTCGTTAAAGAGATCGCCTATGAACTTGGCTATCAGGACCCTTATCATTTCTCCAGGCTTTTTCGATCTGTGCAAGGACTGTCCCCTCGACAGTTTCAAGTCATGAATTCAGGGCGACAACTATCGTAAAACAACCTGAAAGAGAGCTTATTTCTAAGCTCGTGATTGATTATCTTTGCTATCACCAAGAAAAAGTGAATCCATTGGGTGAACTTGCCCCAATCCTTTAAACTCCACTTTCCATATTTCTCCGTTTTGAGCGATCTCCAAAGGGTACTCAGGCTGAGTTTGCCTGAGGAGGCACTTAATCATTCGCAGAGTGACCGCATGGGTCACAAAAAGAATCGATTGCCCTTCGAAAGTATCTAAGGATTGAAAAAAAGGTTTAATCCTGCGAGCAATCATTTCATAGGATTCGCCCCCTCCATCTGGCTCCCATCGCCAACGCTTAGAGCGGTCATGAACATAATTTGGCTCATTGTTAATTTGTTCGTAAGTCATACCAGAAAACCGGCCCAAATCCTGCTCGGTGAGTCGCTCTTCTATCTGAAGCTTGAGATTGAATACCTTGGCAAAGGCTGCTGCCGTTTGCTGAGCACGCTTTAGGGGTGAAGAGACGACACGCTCTAGTTTTGCATTCTGAGCAAATTCCTCAGCAATTTTAGCGGCATCGACTTCCCCCTTTTCTGTAAGGGGAAAGTCCTTGCGAGACGCTAAAATATTCTTTAGGTTAGCCTCGCTTTGAGCATGACGCATGAAATACAAAGTTCTCATTTTTTCATATTGAGAAAAACCTTAAAAATTCCTCACTCTTTTCGTAAGTAGTATGCTTTTTATGCGATGGGTGTCACGCCTTTTTTGAGAATAATATTGCCGTATTTCATCGTGCTTCCCGTAAGTACACAAGCGTACGCTTTCTTAGCTTGCTCGTAAAAAGCAAAACGTTCCACCAATTGGTAGTCTGGGGTTCCGGCAGCATGTTTGTCGATAGGCACTCGGTAAGCCTTGCCAACTTCTGGATCGAGCTCGTCTCCAGGTACGGCTTGCATCATAAAAACCGGAGAATCCACATATTCATCCAATTCGAATAAAGGCAAGATGCCATCTAAAAGATCAGGGATTTGAATACCGTCCATACGCAAGACTTTCTCACAAAAAGTATGCCCGGGAAAATGAGCGTCGGCTAAAACAATTTCATCCCCATGACCCATCTCGGCTAAAATTTTGAGTAATTCGGGACTAAGAACAGCTGATATTCCTTTAAGCATTAGATTTCTCGCTTATTAAATAAATGAAGGTTAATTGAGTCGGAGATAGTAACTCCATAATACAAAAGGATAACTGGAATGAAAAAAAATAATAATAGATATTATTGACCTCTCTTTGTCAATTATTGACTTCTCTTTACTGAAAAGACTAAAACAGGTGATGGCAAACCGGAATCAACCAACCATCAAAGAACAACTATTTATTTGGTATTACAAAGACAGTCATCATCCAGCGTTTTTCACCTTTTGTTTCTGTATTACTACCCATTAGTACAGACTCTCCGGCTTTGACATTCTTCTTCAAAAGTTGCCAGGCATGGTTGCCGATACTCAGTTTTTCCTTGGTATCTTCATACTGCTGCAGCCATTCCATTTTGTTTGTCAGACGGGTATCATGAGCGACGTAAACTGTCGAGTCTTTCTGCACGTTGAACTGAAGCAGGTCAACAGCGGAATAATTCCACTCCGAGTTAGGGAACAAGATCTGCTCTCCTACAGACAAGCATTTTGGCAGTTTGCTGTACTTGATGTCGTGATCAGTAAACATTGCACCTTTCGACTCTATTACAGCAATCTGTGTTTCTCCAGACGGCCCCGAATAAGACAGGTCTTCAATCAACGCAGAGGTGTGCTCCGGTTCATTGTTGTCTGCTTTTTGTGCTGCCATGACCGATGTGAGAGGAAGGGGTAGTGCCAATGGCTTGAAGTCGCTCTGAACTGGGATTGGTGGCATTAGGGTCGCAATTCCACCTGCGACTCCAATCGCTTTCGAGTTTACAGTGATCGATGCAGGTTGTAGACCTTCTGATGTTGCTTTTAACTGGATGGATCCTGGTTTAGAGGTTGAACGGATAATAACACGGTTGATTCCTGCTTCTAGGTCAAGGTAATTCTTATTCGTCGAATGCTCTTTTCCACTGTTATATCCGCCACGCCATACGCCTGGACCCTTCATTTCAAAATCACATCGGCCGATAAATGTTGGGCAGCGCTTACCATCTTTATCCAGAGCTTCGACATCGAATACCACGGCATCACTTCCATTAGCAATCAGACCATTTGGACCAGTCAATGGCGTCAGCTTTAACGATACTGCTTTACCTACAGTTTTAACGCTATGAGTTCCGATCTCTTTGCCGTCTTTGTATCCGACAGCAACAAGTTGACCCGCATTCCATGCAACTTTAGGGAAGGTGAAGAGCATCGGATGCTCCCACCCTTCAATCGCGGCGTTTGCTGATCCCTTTTTCTTTTTCTTACGTTTTGGCTTTTTAAATTCTGCTTTAGCTTTTTTGCGCCCGATCTCTTTGCCATTCAAGGCCAGACTAACTTCGTCACAGTCTGCTACCACATGAATATCTTTAACGGTTCCTTTAGGGTAATTCCAATGACCAACCACGTGGATATCTGCTTCGTCAGTAAAGATAACACGGCTGGTGTGATAGGCTTCTTTCGGCAGACGCATGGCGTCCATCTCTCCACTGGTGCGGGTTACTTCGCTGTCAACACGTCCTCCACTGGTTGAGTCAACAAAGATCCAGTTAGCTCCACCACCATGTGATAGGCGGGAGATTTTTTCGTAGTGATATAGCTGGTTGATAGCATATTGTTCAGCAGACAGGTCGTAGCTTCCTTTGGCATGCCAGTTCTTATATGGAGGTGTGTGGCGATCCCATACGCGGCGCGGGCTTTCTTCGCGGTTATATTCCCCTTCAACAGTTGGAAGTGATTTAATATAGCCAGACCCTTCTGTGCTAATCGACATGTTTGAGTATGGACGAACAACGTTGTTTGCACGACGGTGCCCGTAAGCACGTCCACCATTCGGGTCGAATGTAGTAACCACTTCTCGTAGCAGTTTTGTATGTTCAGCTGAAGTACTTTGGTTACCACCTTCCCAAAAGAGCAGGGAAGGGTTGTTGCGAAAATAGACAACTACATCGCGCCATGCAGCCAAACGTATGTCCCATGCATGGCCTTCGCAGTCACCTTCTCCATCAACACCAGGCTGCATAGTGATGATTCCAAGTTGATCAGCTGCTCTTAGGTGGATCGGTCCACCATTGGTGTGGCCCCAACGCACGAAGTTGGCTCCGGCATTTGTCACCTGTTCCAGCGTGTAGTAGTGCATCCAATCTGGATTTGCCGCACCGAGTCCTGGCCATCCATCAACAGATTTAATGCCCCATCCCTGAAGTTTAAGCTGGCGGTCGTTGATCGCAAACCCCCAATCAGTGGACATCTCGATCCAGCGAATTCCAAAGGGTACGATATTGCTGTCGATCACTTTTCCATTTTGAACGATTTCAGTTTTTACGCTGTAAATATACGGGTGTTTAGGTTCCCAAAGCTGAGGTTTGGTGAGCACTCCACCGTTTCTAACAATTGCTTTTGCACCTGCCTTGAGACTTTTTTTAGATTCCATAGTCAATACAGTGTTACCATTGCGGTCGATCACTTTATTGCGGATCGTAAAATTTTGAGTCGATCCAGTTGCATTCTTGATTTCTGCCTCCACGCCTACATCTGCTTTTTTACGACTTGGATTGAGTGCATAGGCGTAAGTACCAACCGTTTCCATGTTGTTGTAAAGAGGCTGCGTCAGATACAGCGGACCGCTGACATGTAGAAAAACATTTCGGTAAATTCCACCGTGCGCAGGGTGCCAGTGTGGATTATTCCACGGAAGTTTTGCGCCGCCGGCAAAATGGTGCCACACTTTTTTGCGGTCGCCGCCGAAGTCGCTATCTTTCACAAAAGAGTTATCACAGGCAACTGCGATGATATTTTTCTCGCCGGGCTTAAGATGTTTGCTAAGGTCTGCACCGAATGGCACAAATCCGTTTTCACAATGAGCCACTTTTACGCCGTTGCAGTAAACTTCTGCAAACTGACGAACCGCTTCGAATTCAATAATAACTGTTTTTCCATCCCAGTCAGCTGGAATATCAAATGACTTTCGGTACCAGGTTTTTCCACCCCACTGATCCATCTCTCCTCGGTGACCCTCTGGCGAGAAGTTGTCGAAGGTGTCGGTGTCGTTGTAGGTGTGTGGGCAGCTTACCGTTTTCCATGAAGAATGGTCAAATGATGGAGCATCTGCTCCGGCTACGTTGTCACGAATAAATTTCCAGTCAACATTAAAGTTGAGCTTGTCTGCTGCACCAACTGAGCCGATCAGACTCATTAACAGCACCGCTGCGAGTAGTTTTTTTATTTTCATTCTATTCCTTTATGTTTTGTTAAATATCTAATTTGGTGAGTGTTTCTGTCATGAAATACACAGGCTCTAATATTACATTTTTAAGAAAAAGGGCTACTGTTGCTTGGTCTATATTATAGTTTGAAACAAAATCTACGCCTCAAGAAATGTGATCAGGATATGTTTAATTTTGTGATTAAGCAGTAAAAACACTAAAAAAGAGCACGATTTCAGTGTATAAACCCTATTTTATGTGTATTTACTCTTTCTTTTGAATCTCCAATCGCATCGCCCAATCGAACCCAATTCGAAATACTTTCACCTTGCATGAAGAAAGGGGCACCTGCTAGCTGGAATTTCTGCGAACCCTGTCCAAAATACGGGTCAGCAGAAATAAAAAAGTGCATTATATCGTCTATCATAGGCTTCTTGATAATGGCGAAACTCTAGACTAAAGGATTTGAGTAATAGATTCCCCCTCCTTAAGTGCTATTTTAAGGCATCCCACATATCCCCTGCAGCCATGTTATATTTTTCAGGTCCATTTTTGAGTATTACTAGCTTCTTATCTGTTTTCTACTCATATTAATCAACTCATCTATATAATCCTAGTTTTCTGCATAAAATTGCTTTGAGCCCTTTAAGGCTGACACTCGTATTTATAATAAATTCAAACATTTAGTGGGTAAAAAAGCCCACTTTATATGGCGGAACGCCGCACATAAAATCATAAATCACGTTTATTCACCATGCTCCACAATAACAAAGGAATGTTAAAGATCAGGGGTACGTTGCACATTTTTATTTCGCTAATTCTCAAGTATATATAAACCTCTCTGGCTATACATTACACTCGTTAAATGCAAAAACTTATTCATTTAATAATATTCACATATTTCCTTTCCTCTCTTGGTTGGTCCACAGAGCCTCCAAAGATTCCATCTAAAGGATTTGAATCACTGAAAAGCCTCGATGAATTTTCAAGGTCGACATTTGGTGGAGGGGCTTTCCATAAAATGAAACTTGGAGAGAAGAATGTATATTTTGTATGGAGAAGATTCACTTCAGGGTTGCCATCTACAGAATGCGTATTGCTAACCGAGGAACTTAAGATAATATTCCACATGCCTTTGCAATTAAAGATTATTACAGCAAAACAAGTTAAGGATACGATTGAGATATATGATAATACTAGTGGAAAGAGTGACAAACATATGTTGACCTTCACTGAAAATATCTATCCGAAGCATTTAACAAAGCCGTAAAGAGTTGCTGGGAATTGCGCACGAATTTATTCATTCAAAGCTGGAATAGCCTCTTGATCAGCCTAGCCCCATACGGCTGGTCATACCCATTTACATTTCTCATCAAATCATGAAATACGAATACAAATCAATAACCTTAGGAATCGTTCGTAATTTAGAATTCTTTTCCCGATCGGTATCAGATGATTCAGCCAGAATCTTTGAGGAACAGCTCAATAGATTAGGGGATCAGGGCTGGGAGCTTGTTGGTGTGTGGCCTGTCACCAATGGAGGAAGTCCTGCTCAAATAAATCAAGCTGAGCTTTAGCACTCGATGCAATTTATAAAAAAACATATCTTAGGCATAGTTGGGTTAACCATTGGTTTCATGGCTATTTTTGTTGCCATAAATCAAGATGACATGAGAAAACACTTTGACCCACCTAAAGAAGACAACAGAACTTTCAAGGAGCTAGCATTAGAGTCAGGCAAAAAACTATTGAAACAAAAGTTTCTCAAAGAGAAGCCCATAGAAGATGAGGTAAAGCGAAACCCAATTGAGTCGTCTAAATTGACAGACTCTGTTCATTATGTCTATTATGGTTTAGGGTTTCTGGCCTTAGTACTGGGTGTCCTCTCCTATGTCAAAAAAGAAAACATTCGTATTTCCGTAGCAGCCTTTTCAACAGGGCTAATTGCTCTTGCATGGACCTATGTTTTATATGCTGTTTTTATAGCAGTGCTATTCATTTTATTATCTGGAATGGCGTGACCATGTACTTGCTAATCGGGATAGGAACGAGTTTCTCTCTCGCCCCTCCCACACCAACAACTCATATCTATTAAAAATAGTTCCAACTTCACTCTCTATTCAACAAGTACAGGTTTTTGGGATAAAACTCAATCTATGAGATATGTGCGTTATTCTTAGGAGCCTTGTGCGAAAAAACCTCACACAGGGATCTGTGAGGGGAGCGACCTCCAATGGGCGTTCCTACCTTGATGTTATTTAATATTTATCCTTCTTTCTTAACTTCTAACAAAATCTTATGATATTCAAATTAGTTATTCTATATGGCCTTTGTAAAATTTTATCACAAACGAGGCAGCCATTTCTTTGCTCAGGAATATACACAGCTCTTCTTACACTATTCGCTTACCCTACTTATGGTTTCTTCATGGGAACACTCATTTTAGCTATTGCGTTTGCCAGTTCTAGTTTATTCTTCTGGTTATTAGAAAAATTCAATTCGAGCTTTATATATTGGATTGTATTAGTATTAGGCTTAGGTATTGGTTTGATTTAAGAATATTGAAAAATATTATTCTCAATGTACATTACTATGAGTGATAATAAATCATTAATGAGCATAAACTAACATGACAATATAGTTAACCTCAACAAGTGCGATTGCGAATTTCTCTATTTTTGACACTCAACCCTCTTCGAGGGTGTCTTATTGCAAACGTTAAAATTCTTACTTAAAATGCAAGTTATTGACAAATTACTTTCGCACTGGAAAGCCTTTACATCAGGGATTCTCATCGGTTTTCTACTGTGCTCTATTAGTGTCAGTAATATATTTCTCACCGCTGATAACCTAATAAACATACTACCCATTGACACAGTCGTGGTTTCTATTACATTCGTCCCTAGCCTCATGAAGGGTCTTCAACAAACAAAAATCATTCAAAATCAATTCTTAGTACCAAATCATTATTTAACAAGGCGCTGTACTTGAAGCTGACAAGTTAAGTGAGTAAGATTATCGTTATGCATAAACACTTCAAAAAGACAATGTGTGTACTATTTACATGGGTGATTGTAGTCGTTTTCGTTAATCCCAATATCAATACCTTTTTGAAAAAGGATAATTTGCAAAGTAACTATTCAGTAATATTTAACGCTATGGTATGGATGAAAAAAGCCAATCATGAGACTGACAAAACAAAAGATCTAAAGAAATTAACAACTATTATTTCTAATTATAATCAATCAAATTCTGGGAAGGCTTCCCAGGAAATTTACTACACTATGTCATTGCAGAATGGAGAATTATTAGCTACTCCCTCTATTCCTTTCAAATATAAATATTCAATCTTCACTAGATTTCTCTTACTACGATTCGACAAAATTAGATACAATCAAATGATTTTAAATTCAGAGTATAATGCTGTTATGTCAGGAAATTCTTCTACACCAATACTAATGTGCTCTCCAAATGAATAACAAATCGCTTCAATTGATAGGGAATTGTGCGAGTGTACTGCTTGGTGTAACTCTTGATAATTCGTCTGGTGTCCCCGCCAAGTAGCTCGCTCTTTCTGCCTATTGAACTCTTGTCTTATTTTCCTATTTTCTACTCTCTTGTTAGGATCACTTATTGTTCTAGTAATGCAAGTTGAAAACCTCGAGGAAGTTGTGAGAACTACATCGAGCCCCATATTCCTGCTGTTACTGTGGCTCGCGTTCTTCGTGAGTGGCGTACAGAAACTAATAACTATTGCCAAGAAAGATATTGATTAGTCTATCTTATACCATGAAACTTATTCAATCCACTCCGATAGCTGAAGGATGGCGTCAAAATTACTGTGAATAGACTTCATTTATTTCTTATTCTCTTTTTGCTTTTTTGCCAATTTGATGTTGAAGCTGGCTTAAGGGATGAATTCTATATTTCTCATGATAATATTATTGCAGTAGTATTTCCTTTTTTTGGGAAGGATCACATAGAAGGAGTTAAAAAGTTCATTAAACTAGAAAGCACGATGAATGCTATTGGTAGGAATAATATTTTAGTGAACAAGGTAACCTATGATAATAATATATGGATAGTCAGCTGCTCTTCAATTATACATCGGAGGCTGCATCAATTTACTGTTACAGTGTATGGCAAGGGGGCTAAAAGCAGTGGAGCTATAATTTATCCTAAAATCCCAACAGAATTACTAGAAAATATGAGTCGGTTAGATGTTTCCAGGTCTACTAAGTAATTTTAACAAAACGGGGTTACAGATGCGCACTCGTTGCGCTCCTTCACACTGCAAATCTCGACATTAGAGTTTGAGGAAGTGTCCCATAAATCGTTAAAACTCTATAATGGAAATTCACTACAAAATCCAAGGAGTTTTTCATTATGGGACACTTCCCAATATTATCCTCATAGGCTAAGAGTGAAACTCTCCCGAACACAGTAACTATATACGCCGCCTCGTCTTATAAAAGTAAGCAAGGGGCGCAGTAACGCGCCCGAACTACCCTTCCGTCCTTTTCAAATCCACTGTTCTTTACTGCTCTCCTGAACCTAGCGTTAGTGTTTTATATGAGATTATTCATAATATTTTTTATCCTGATTACTTCTGCACACTGCAGTAGGAACTGCAGTAGTATCTACCCTCCACAAGGCTCGCTCTATCATGAGATAGTTATTGGAACATCAAGTATAAAGAGATACGAATGGATTGGAAAGCCCATTCCACACAATCTGCCTCTCGACACAGACAAAGCAATTGAAGTCGTATGTGAGCTTTATGGTCATAATATATTTCGTTTCAAATTACTTCAGCATTTTCCAGAGCTGTCATGTCCTGCATCAGTCGCAAAATCAGTTGATTGGGGAAATAATATAGAGGATTTTGTTATTGCTGCGGCGAAATCTATGAGCAAAGAGTACGAGGTCAAGCCCTTTATTCTAGTCTCCTCAGACAAAACCGGTTGTAATATTGCATTTATGATCGCTCACCAATATAAACTGGAGGCAGAACTGTACAATGGAGAGTGGAAGAATATGAACAGGATAACTTTAAGTTTTAACCAGATACTCTCTCAAACTGTCGCTCTGGAAGGACTGCTTACTGCTTCTGACTTTTTTGATTACCTAAAGGATAGATCAATTCTTTCGAAAGACAGCATTCTCCCAAAGTATAAAGAGAATCAGCCTGCCTTTCCTGTTCCGTTAGCTGGCGACCACATGGAATTGAGAGTACTATTGGCTTACTATTGCTTTTTCCACAACCTTAAATTATCCTACAACTATAATAGTTTGGCGTTTATTCCAGACAATAATAAATCAGCAAACACAGAAGTGATTAGATAGTTTTGTCACCTTTGCATAGCCCCATCACTTCAGTCATCCACGAGCTTCACATTTCAGGCTTTAGGCCTTGAGAATGTTTATTATATTATTGTTCCCTTCTATGGCTAGTGCCCTCGGATCTACTGGTATTCTATATAGTTTTCATCAAGACTTAAATTTCAAAAGCTTAATCTTCATTATTCCAACATTCATTTACACGTTGCTTATTACAGTAATGGGTGAATCAATCATCGAAGATATTGTCAAATCATTGATAGTTCTTTCATTATCCGCCATATTTGCATTTAAAGGCGAACAAGAACTTGCTTTTGTATTCTATATAACTTTAAACTCTGTACTTTGGTCAATAATAGGCTCATATAGTTTTCGCTACTTTTATACAAAATGAATGCTAAAAGAAGTTGATGATTCGAAAATTAAGGGATAGATAATTTCTTGAATTTGAGCAAGTGTTGACTTCTCCCCCTGCAATGCTGCTCAATATACAAGTGAATATCCAAACTTTTAAGCTTGCGAATAGACTCAAGGTTAGGGGCAAAGAGCTTAATAAAGTTCCCCAGTACTTGCTGATGGGTTTTAAGAGTTTTAGTCGCGAGCTTTCGACGGCAAATCTCTTCGTAAAAGTCAATCAGAATAGTAGTCAAAAATGTTTTCCAAAATAGTTGGTGAAGAGTGAATTCTCCTCTTACAATCCTGAAAACATCAATTAATATAAGGAAATTTCCTAAAAACCTGCTTGAATAGCCATTTTGACAATAATTGTTTAGATTTTCTATGTAATCTAAAGAACCCCTTGCTTTATAAGGGAAAAAATCTAACCTCGCAAAACATACATTAGGTGCTCATATGACTGGTCATCATAATCACGCTACTAGCGCATTTCAAGGAAGTGAGGGCATTCTAATATTCGTTGTTGTGACACTCGTTCTCTCACTCATATACCTAAAGACATTCGATACAAATAATCGGCTTCTGAAGGTTATTGTTCAAATATGCCTAGGCTCCCATATTTTACCCAAGTGCGCAATCTCAATACTTGCTACTACTTGTGTTTACATGTTTTACCCAAAAGAAGAAACAATTTCAGACATATTGCTCCTATTGCTTCTTTCATTTGTCATTACATTTTCACTGGCAACAATGGTTCTAAACCGTTTCGTGCCACTCGCCAAACCACCCGAAAAATGAAATCCCCACCTCCTACACAGCACTGGCGCTTTGCGGCAAAATGGTGTGCAATGAGCTGTTCACAGGCACTGCCTGAGTCACTTAACAAAGGTTTCGATAATACCGGAATCATGGGTGTGTTGAATGAGTAGTTTCATATTTATAATTCTTTCCCTCCGCGATCCTCAAACCGGTCGTTAGGGATCCTATGAGAATATATCTAGTCGTTTTGATTTGTTTAGTTGTCAAATACACAGCATACTCAGCACCATATTCTGAACATGAAAAATCTATTCGCTCTGTATTCAACGAGTATTTCAATGGGATGCACCATGGACATGGCGAGAGTATTGTTTCGCTCATATCTACTGATTCATTGGTAATGTATGATAAATATGCAGAATTAGCTATATTGGCAGATAAGGAAAAGTTACTGGCAGAAAACATTGTTACTATCACAAAGGTTATAAAGTTTCGTTTTCTTATACCAAGCAATAAGATTTCTACTATGAATGGTAAAGATCTTTTCGTTTTCGCCGCAAACAATAAACATCAGCAGACAGCAGTACTAATCCCTGTTATACCCAAAATAAAATCTATAAATGTGAGCCGAGAGTCCGCAGTTGCTACTTATACAAAAAATGATTCATCTTCGTCATTACCAATGTATTTCTTAATAGAAGAGGGCATATGGAAAATTCATCTCACCCCCTTTTTAGATAAAGCAAGTTCATTTCTGGAAATACAACGTGTATCTAACAAATTCTCGAAAGATAAATTTGCATTCCACCTATTATCTGGCGAAAAACAACTAAACTTCAGGCCAGATAAGACGCTATGGCTTCCCGCATCTGATCATTCCTTAATAAAGCCATGATACAGATTTTGAAAATTCCGGCGCATAGCGCCTCCGCTTTTATAACTACATACGGGAGGCATTAGGTGCAGCAAATACAGCGTAAAGTCGTCACCGAAAAAGAAATACAGAAGGCTCTCCGACGAGCCAAAGCCTCAGCTCAGAAGAATAACTTAGCCTACGAAGATGTTATTAAAACAACAAAAGTTCGAACTAAACACCCAATTAAAAGAATCATTGTCTTTATTTTCGGCTTAGTTTCCACCTACTTTTCCATTACATTATTTATTGCTGTAAATTATCTTTTAGGCATTCTCTTTGGCCTACTATCCCTCTTCTTTTTTTACGTTTCCTTTTACGGAAATCGTGATCAGTTGAGTGAATGTATTCTTGAAACTGGCGAAAATGCCCTTGAGGCTATAGGAGAAATTGACCTTGGGCTTTAACCTGGCACCTATCAAAGGTGCTAAATTGATCGTGAAATCTCGCCGAATTTTTGCAGCCTATATAATGCTGGCTTTTTTCTTGAGCCCGGCAAATCCCACCTGGCGCTGTGCTATAATATTTTGCTATTGGAGAATAATTCGTTCGTCATGATCAGCGCTTCCGAAGTAACGAATTGCAACAACCCTGACTGTCCCAAAGAGTGGGGCCGTTTAAATAGAACTAACGATTGCAATGTCAGAAGCTGTCCCGTATGTGATAATAATGTGTATTGGGCAGTTGATGAACGGCATGGGGAATTGTTATTAGAGGAGAAGCTCATTATTGCTCGTTCTGTATTAAAAGAAACTCCAAAATACCCTTATAAAACTCGTCCTGAGTTCGGAAAAGTAATTTGCCCAGAGTGTGGCTCAAATGAAATTAAGTATTACCAATATGGTTTACCAGAAAATTGTAATGAACTTCCGGATAATATAATCCTCGGTGGGTGTGTTTTGGGGACTGATGATCCCGATTATCACTGTGATTCTTGCGACCTTACATGGATTGCTTCAAAAGCTCCATGACTTCTCTCAAGATAAGGCATTATAAGGCGTGGAGCCAGATGTTTAATACGCTGCGCTCCTTAAACACTGGTTCACTTTTTCGATATGCCCTTTCCATATGACTTCTGAACTCGAAACACTAAATCCAATCATAGAAGAATTTTCAAAATTCTCATATGAGTTCTGGAATAACCATCTCAATTCCCCTATTACATTCGAAGGTAAAATTGAATCTCGTGAATATCAAGTTGAAATACAGGCAGTGGATACATATGAAGACAACGAAACACTTACAATACTGTTTTCCTTAGCATTCGGAAGTTACAGCAATGTCAAAGACTTTCCTTTCGAAATAAAGCGGAATGGGCAACTTACACCCCAATAGAACGAGCATATCAAAATGGTGTGCCAGAATCTCACTCTCTACGCTCCTGAGTTACGGTAACATTTTGCGTTCGACAGAAGTATCATGAAGAATAACTTGTGCAAGGCCCTGCTTGGCTTCATCCTGGTTCTCATCATTGCAGACGCTTACCTCCTTATTGCTTACATCAACGCCTGCAGTATCCATAACCCCTTGAACATTGTAGCCGTCGTTGTGTCGGGTATTCTCGCTGTTGAGGGACGCTTTACCACTGAGACTCCCCTGTGGGTAATTCTGCTCTGTGCTAATTCAATTTCATTCGGGGTTTTCATCCCTCTCGCCACCGTGGTGACATATACTCTCTCACTGTTCAAAGTAGGTGCCGGGAATGTCGAACAAGAGCATATACTCTGACGCAAGAATGCGCCCGAATTTTACTACTTTTTACTGGCAATACCCCTGCGCATTTCATTTACTCCTCACTTTGTTCGGTGTCTGGTGATGCCTCCGTTAACTGCACTATGAATACTCGCCTAATTCTATTCGTGATAATTTATAGCGTCGCCATGGGCGTTATATTTGGATTATCAAAATCAATTCTAAATTT
>JADGBV010000249.1 GCA_015231345.1 Planctomycetota bacterium | reverse complement strand
ATGATTTCTTCTGGCTCCGGAACTCCGCCATTTTTCATTCCCTGCATATTGAAGTGTTTATTTTGTTCCTCATTGAGGGGCAAGAAGCCAAAGGCTTTTCGGTCACTATCTGGTAAAGCAATGAATGCTGTTTCGTTGTGAAGAAATTTCCATTGGTGGGAGAGATTGAGGATGGAGTGACGAATATCCTCTGCTTCTTCTGGGGCGATGGGAGTTCGCCTTCGTGTATTCCTGGGATTTTTTGGTGTTAGTTTGGTCGCCAAGAGATTAGCTTGGCGGATGGCTTGGTAGACTCCTGCCACCTGATGTCCTTCCTTCTCGGGATTGGGTAACTCATATTTGGCATGAACTCGGTAAAAAGGAGGTTGCTCACCGTTCAGGTAGGCATCTACGAACTCGCTTCTATTGCGGTTTTTGAGGTATAGAGTAATACTTCCCTTGCCAGCTCCACGACTATTGGCATCGACCCAAAAGACCTCAAGTTGTCCGGCCTGGTAAGGGGAACTGCGATTATCACGATCGGTGTAGAGATTGATCTTGTGTAAAGGTTGAGGTCCAGCGCTGAGCCCCATTGGTACGAGGTGTTTCCATACAGACCAGAAGGGTAGTATTTGTGAACGCCAACTACTACTGTCAGTGATTAAAGAAGAAAAGTTCATCGGATAAAAGATACGGCTGTTTTCTGGCTTGTGGTTGAGCCAGCCTTCGCTTTCATGGAAGAGTTTGACGTTATTATGGCCCATGAGCAGAGGGGTAGGGGTTTTTCCGCCTAAGTAGAGTATGAAAAGACTTTGGCGATGATCGGCAGCAAAGTCGGCGAGTAAACGAGTAAAGCTTTCGTCAATATCCATCAAGAATAGATAGATCGTGCGGCACTGATCTTTCTCTACTGCGCCCAGAAGGTGAACCAGGGCTAAAGACTCCGGTGATTGGGTTGACTTTTGATCAAGCTTCTCTTCCTTGAGTACGGAAAAAATTTCATTTTTACTTATAAGCCTAGGTGTTCGAATAATGTTGAATTTCCCCTTTTTCTCTGGAGGGCGAGCCATATAAGTGCCGCGAAAGGGAAATCGTCCATCACAGGCCATTAGAGAGGATATGGCAAGAGCTTCGGCTTGTGAGGGAGGAGCGCCAAGAGTTTTGTTGCCACTCCAATACCCCCAGTAGAAGGGTTTTGTGGTATTGGCTAACTGATCATTCTGGACCTCAGGGATTCGGCAGACCAGGCGGAGTAGGTTATGCTGTGTTCCGTCATCTTTGTAGGAGAGCGCGCTCACATGGTTATTCTCTCCCAGTTCGGGCAAAAACGAAATCGTAATATCATCAAGTTGGTGTTTTTGCTGAAGTGTGTATGTGCTTAGATAAGGCGAGGAACTTGATTTTTCAAAACCGCTCAGGCCTTCCGTATTTTTAATGGGCAGTTCGTCTTCTATTTTGACTTTGACCCAACTTAAGCAAGCCGCGAGCTTTTTGCCTTGATCGCAAACGACCATCGTCAGGTCAGCTAAGGGAAGCTTCATCACAAAACGTCCCTTTTCCATAACAAGACGACGGTGGAAGAAAAGTTCCACTTGCTTGAATTCCCCGGGGAAAATGGGGGCTACGCGAACTTCGTAGAGGCTGTTGTTTTTGCGGACTAAGCCAGGGTCACGGTTATTCAGTCGGTTTTCACGGTTGACAGTATCGGCATCCAATCGTTCCTCTTTAAGTTCAGGGGTTTCGTCTCCTGAAACCTTTCGGTAGGCTTTTTCAGCTTCTTGACGGAGGCCGATGCTTCCGGGATAGCGTTTTCCTCTATCCCATATATTAAAACCGGAAATGATGGTATCAGGTAGTAGAGGCAAGCGAAAGGATACGGCGCGTTTCTCTTCCGTAGGGTTATGGTAGATTTGTACGATACGGTTATAAGCTAAGCCGTTGACCACTTCTGTGTCAATGCGACTGAAAACTAAAGATAGTTGGTCTTTGGGGTAATTCGACTCTTCTATGGCTTTATGTTGCAACTCCAATAGAGGTTGGATGGGTGAAGAGTCGAGAGGCCGGAACAAAGAGAAGGCCATGAGTATGAAAATTGTAGGGTTTAAAGTATTTTTGAACATGGTATTTCCTTTTTAATAATGCTTTCTGGTGAAGCGGCGGGTGCGGTTAAGTATTTTTTCTTGTTTTGACGTCTCAGCGTATTGTTCCAGTTGCCCCGCGACCCCCTCAAGGGCTTTCAGGGCTTTTGTTCCTGACAATTCACCATTGAGCCAATGGGATTCATTCTCTTCTTTTTGAGCGAGGAGCTCTTTTTGTTTTCGATATAAAAGAACGCCGGCTCCTTCTTTGATAATGCGGTTCTGGCTTTGGAGTAAAGGTATGAGAGCGGGCACTGCCTCGGTACTGTAACTTTGAGCGAGAAGTTGTACGGCCGATCTTTCGTTGCCTGAGAGGATTCTATGAGTGTTGAATAAGGCGACCCAGAAGTCTAAGGGGCTGAGCATTAGAAGGTATAGAGCGAGTACAACTACGGCGGATTGACGTCTGAGCAGCCAAAGACTGCTATGTCTTTTGAAAACCTTCATAATCACTAAGACCAAAGCGATGACCACAATAGAGATGCCCGTAATACCTACAATGCGCATAAGGGTCAAACCGTTATAGTCTATGTATAAGTGGAGTCGTTGAAAGGCGCTTAAAGCAAGGATGGCATTTTGGAAGGCCCAAATTCCGGCCAATCTTTTAAGCCAAGGTGTTTGGGGATGGAAATTTAATTCTTTAGCAAAGATGGTGCAGAGCACGACTGTTGTCATTACGAGGGCTGTGGCAAGCCAGAAGACTCCTTCGTGGGCATAGGTCACCAGCGGGATCCCACTAGGAAGTTCTCCTTTAGCCCATAGGTAATAGATATCTACAAGGTTGTAGAGGAAGAATATGAGGTTGAGGGTGATTAAAACCCCCATGGCATTTCGGGCGTTTTGCTCATTGGTTTTGGAAGGGCTTAGCTCTTCCTCGAGTTCTTCCGAGGGGCCGAATAATCGGTTGAGACGTCCGCAGATGGTGGCTGTTGGTAATAATATTATCAGCGATAACCAGCAGAAGAACGCCCAGGTGATAAGCCGATTTGAATCTGGTAAGTAGATTTCAATATCGTTATAGTGGTGATCCAAGTCATCTCCCAAGTTTTCTATTATCTGGGCTACAATGGGATTGGCCTGACAGAAAATCCAAATAAAGATGGCACCGATCCCAAAGGGTATGAGTAGGGTTTGCCAGGCTGAAGGGGAGGTGAGTTTTTTTCGCAGCGATGGAGATGGCATCAGGTAATTGGAAAGGGCGAAAGGGTAGCTCAATAAAGTGAGTAGTCGCTGAGTCAGGGTGATGAAAAAAGAACATAGGCGTTCGGGAACTCGAAAGGCTTCCCCTTGAAGGGAAAGCTGGAAACTGAAAAGGCTGATGAGGCACAGGGGAATCAGAGCCCAGTGGAATTGCCAGACGGAGCGAGAGATAAGTGCTGTCAAAACCACTAAACTGAAGAGGCAATCTTTCCTTAGCCTGAAGTTGTGATTGATTAAAAGGAGTAATAGGCAAAGAGAAGTAAGTAGGGCTAAGCCGAAACCACCCATGCTGTTGTATAAGCAAATGTCCATGAATATGACCATAAGGAGCGCCGAAAGGGTTCTCCAGCCGGTAAAATGTTTACTAGCATGTTGTCGTAGTTTATCGGCTAAGCTTTGAAAGAGGGGTTCCTCAACTTTGACCGTTTTAATTTGAACAGGAAGGATGGCTTTTCCCGCTGGAGGTGAGGTGGGGTTCATGGAATCTCCAAATAAGTTTCGATAGCGAGTTATGTCAATCTTGGAGAAACATGGACAAATTAAATTAACTTTATTTTTTCTGTCCACCTTTTGGGCTATTCTATATAGAATATTTGGCGCTATCTATGCAACATAGATTTTCCTTTTTTGAAAATGTCAGTATTGGAGCTGGAGGGAGTGATATCTAGATATGGATGATTATGAGCTTAGGGAATCTAACTATTCCATGTATCACTGTCAGCTAAGAGTTTTAATTGAGATTCGAATGAGGCACTAGACCACAAGCTAAGTGAGGGAAGCTCCTCCGGTTTTAAAAAACGTTGCACATCGAGAACAGCATGTTGCCAGTCTATACTTTTGATTTTTGTGAATAGAGAATTGCAAACCCAATCGATATCTATTTGCTGAGAAGTGTTCATCCAAGGCCCTGTCTGATAAAGTGCAGCCTGTAGTAGAGTTAGGTTTATGGGACATTTGCGAGCAATGTACCAGAGGAAATCGTACCAATCCCTTCCTTTTATATAGTCTCTGCACAGCAAGGCGTGTAGTTTTCCAGCAAAAAGAGAAGGCAACTCATGAGCGGCTATGGAGCTTAGAAAGGGGAAGTTTAAATATTTGGATTCAACGATTGCACCATTAGGAGGATTTGTATCTACTTCGAGTTTAATGCGAATTTTTCTCATCGACCGGTTAGCCTGCAGGTGTTCCAGCTTGAGCACTCGACCAATGGAGTCGTCTTTTAAAAATGCTTTTTTAACAACAGTGCCTGCACGGAACGTTCAACAACTTCTAACTTAAAACCATAAGCCCCTAACTCCTCCTTAACCTTAATCAAAAAAGGTTGTAGATCGAAATTACTTAATGGTTTGTGAAGCGCAAAATCTAAATCTTCCGAAAAGCGATTTATTCCGTACAAAATGCGCAGGCTAGTTCCGCCGTGAAATGCTGCCTGAGCAAAGAAATCAGTCCGTCCGAGAGCTGCTAAGATGACCTCTTGAGTTATTTCTCGTAGAGCCTGCTCCTCACCCTCTGCTGTTTTAGAATTATATCTCTTCAAACGATCCTGTATAATGGCAAGACTCACTTTGCTTCCTTTCTAAATGAAGTAAGAAATTTATGGATTCTCGAATTACGATAATTTTCCATGAGTTCATCCACATCAGTAGCTCTCACATCAGGAAAGTCCTCATGATCAATGCGAAGGTCTGAACAGGCATCAATAAGGCAAGTCCAGCTCTTTTTGCCGCAGTAAAGTGTATCACATAAGGCTTTTAGAGGCTGTGCTACAAAGAGACATCCACCCCTCTGACCCTGAATACGTTCAACTTGTGAAAATAAAATCTTCTGGGGAACCCGCTGATAACTGAACTCTCCCAGAGGTGTGCTAAAGTGTTTTGATTTATTCAGGCTGACATTTGTAATGGTATAGACGGACTCCGGAATGAGGTCGTTATAGGAAAGAGCGTACTCCATACTGATGTAAGAGGGGCCATAGATATTTTGACTGAGGATACGGCCATCGATCAATCCATCTTTGTTCTCAGGGAAGGCATATAGTCCTTTGCGTACTCTAATCACTCGGCCTGACGAAGTTTCTCGCTTGAGGTAGCCTGAAACGCTATCTGCACTTTTCCTTAAACGATAGCCTATATCTCGTTTTGTAAAAAATGGCGTTTCAAAATCTTTGGAGGATAACATTTATATTCCATAAACTGTCATTTTATGACATTTTATGGAAATTTTGAAGATGTCAAGTTAATTAAATTCCATAAACTGTCATAAAGTGACAGTTATAGTTATTTTTTTCTATAACTTCTTAGTGATGACTTGATCGTCATGGGCAAGGATAAATGTAATTTACTCTATTTTTTCTGTCCACTTTTTGGGCTATTCGACATAAAATACTAATAAAATTTATGGTTAAATTTACTGCGTTATGGTTGAAGAGCTCATATGTCATTCAAAATTACGGGATGCCTTCGGTATTGGAAGACGAACTTATCGCGTATCTGGAAGAATTTGTAAGCAGCAATCACTTACGGATGAGAGCCTATTTTCGCAGTGGTGGTATAAGTCCCGACGAAGCCGAAGAGCTAACTTGTGAAGCAGCCATGATTGTTTTATTGAAAATCCGCAGCCAGAACCTGAAATTGGAACC
>JADGBV010000248.1 GCA_015231345.1 Planctomycetota bacterium | reverse complement strand
TTTTTTGCCAGCGGTGGCATTTGGCCTGAGGATTGTTTGTTAATCGCTCAGTCAGGTGTGGAAGGCCGTCAAGATATGGACGATTTGGAGGTGCGCAGCCCTGAGGGCTTTCCCAGTGCGATTCAAATTGGCTCAAGCCTCTGTAAAAGTGGTGCCGTGCCAGATTGGCTGAACGCTTGGCTTGCTGGATAGCCCTGCCTAGGTAGCTCTACTTTCTAAATAGAAGTCAGTTTTTCTTAGTGCGCCGAATCATCTCAGGCGGCTTGGCATAGATTTTTGAGTTTTCGGGGCAATCTTCCAAAAGGAAAACATTACCGCCTATAATCGTATTGTCGCCAACAAAAACATCACCTAGGACGGTAGCCCCAGGGTATATAATGACATTATTGCCAATAGTGGGGTGTCTTTTGCAGCCGCGAAATTCAGGTGTGACGGATTTTGCGCCTAAAGTGACATTATGGAAGAGATTGACATGCTGGCCAATAATAGTTGTCTCGCCTACGATGAGGCCTGTGCCGTGATCGATACTGCAGTAGGGCGCTATGGTGGCGGCGGGGTGAATATCGATGCCCGTGTCTCTGTGCACTATTTCACTCATCATTCTAGGGATGAGGGGTACGCCTCTTTTGTGTAAATAGTGAGCGAGGCGGTGTACGGTGAGAGCTTCAAAGCCGGGGTAAGCGATGAGGACCTCTTCAATGCCTTTGGCGGCAGGGTCGTGATTCAAGACTTCCTCCAGATCACACTCTAAAACTTTGCGAATCTCTGGTAGAGCCTCGATCATTTCCAAGGCGATTTGACGCGAATTGTTTGAATTAAGTTCGCTGTTTTTGTCTTGTTGCTCTTTATTATAGTTAAATGCCCTATTGATTTCCTTATCCAAGGCTTCAAAAACGTTGGACATGGTCTTGGGAATGGATAGGCGTAGGCTGGATTCATTTTCGACTCTTTCGTAGTGATAGCGTGGAAAGAGTAAATGAACCAGTTTGCCTAAAATGAATTCAATGGCATGATTGGAAGGAAGGCGTTTGCAGTCGACCTGCTCATCGGAGCAAGACAGAAGTTTTTCTGAGGTCGCAATGAGCCTGGCTGTGATTTGATCCTCAGGAATTTCTGGATGACTCATTTCTCTAGCGCCCTTTTTTCATTTTTCTGAAACCCGCTTTGCCGGCAAATTGTTGCTGCATCATTGACATGGGCGGTTTTTCCAGTTGTAAACTGTACCACGGCATGCCAAAGGGCTTCATGTTGAGCTTTTTATTGTTTTGCAGTCTTAATAGATTATCTTTGGTGGCATCATTATCAGCGTTGACTTTCAGGCCTTTTTGTAGCGCAGCAATAGCTCCTTCTTTATCGTCTGAGGCATTGAGCATAAAGGCGTAGGCATTATATAGTAGAACCTGCTTTTTGTTGACTCGTATGGTGATGTCGAAAACTTCTTTGACTTTTGCGGCATCTTTCTTTTTGAAATACATACTGGCAAGAATCATTTGTGAGTCAGGGGCTCTTGGGCTGCCTTTCTCTAGGTATTCGAGTGCCTTGTCTTCTTTTTTATCAGCGTAGAGGAACATGCCAATTTGAGAATTGATTTGTGACTTCAGCATAATTTGCCACTTGGCCATGGGCAGAAGGCTTTCGAGTGTTTTGATGGCGAGGGAAAACTGTTTGGCCTGGGCTTGCTTCTGGGCTTGCAACATAATTGGCTGTAGCTTATTCATCATTTTGCGGGTGATGTAAATCAAGGCGCCTATGGCAGGGAAGAGAGCAACGATCACTGCAGCGACGGGGTGCATGATGGGTAGGAAAGCCAATGAAAGAGCAATCCATATGAGTAGGGCAATGATAAGGCTGAGCAAAGGATAGACCAGTAAAAATATGATTGTTTTGCGAGCGTATTGGAAGAGAGATGCTAAATTGACAAGGGGGGCTCACAAAAATGGCCTCAAAGAGAGTGCTTTAAAAATTATTAGAAATATTGCGGGGATCCCTGTTGACAAGATTAGGTTCTCTAGATGCTGACCGCCCACTTGGCCCCTTCGTCTAGTGGTTAGGACATCAGGTTTTCATCCTGACAACAGGAGTTCGATTCTCCTAGGGGTCACTTTTCTTCTTCCAGGCGTCGTTATAAAAACATTATGGCTACGACACCTAAAGGCTCTATAAAGTTAGCCTATATCCTCGATTGTTATCCTCAGATAAAAATTGAAAATTCTGAATGTGCCGATTTAGGCTGTAATGTTGGAGGCTTTACGCGAGAGTTGCTGAGTCGAGGAGCGAGCTTAGTGCACGCTATTGATACAGGTTATGGCACTCTAGATTGGGACCTGCGTCAAGATGATCGTGTGGATGTGCGTGAAAGACAAAATGCCCTTCATGCTGATTGGCTTAAAAATCAAGATGTCATTGTGAGCGATGTCGCATGGACAAGGCAAGAGAAAATTGTCCCTGCTGCTTTTCTGGCTCTTAATAAAGGGGGGAGTTTTTTTAGTCTTTTGAAGCCTCAATATGAGCTGCTTGAAAAGGTTAAGCGCAAAGGTAAGAAGAATATCCTTGCAGAAGAGCAAAGTCAGGCGATTGCCCAGCGAGTTTTTGAGGAAATTTCATGCCCGGAAAGTCATAAAGTAGAGCTGCACGAAAGCCCTGTTTTGGGAGGCCAGGACTACAAAGGGAACCGTGAATATTGGCTTGCTTTTACGCCCTGCTGAAGTTTTTAAAAGACTTCTTGCATTGTAGATTGTAAATATATTATGCAGGTCGACTTAATTCTTTTATGCGGTGTATACACGATGAAAATCAGGAAAGCAGCGGCCCTACTCCTTTTGGCATTGACTTTTATTGCCAGTATGGGCAGCCAATTAATGGCAAATGATTCGTCAAACCAAATTATCATTCCCTTTAAGCGCTTTGGACTTGAATGGTCGACGAAATTACCTGATCAAGTAGACCTGTTGAGAATTTGGTACTCCCTTGATGGCGGCCAAACATGGGACCTTTACAGTGAAACTGACAACCCTTCTTCCCCAGCACCTATTAAAGTGAGCGAAGATGGCGTTTATGGTATTTATACTCAAGCTCGTGATGCTTCAGGCTTGGAAGAAGCTAGCCCAATCCCTGGCACTCCTCCAAAAATTATCGCCATTATTGACACCAAGAAACCTGCCTTAGTGCTTGTTTCTCCAAACAGTTCAGAAACTTTTAGTAATACGCAAGACATGCGTATCGAGTGGAACTCTTCAGATATTAACTTTGGCCCAAAACCAATCAGCCTTTATTACTCTGTCGATGGCGGTGGTTCATGGAATGTGATTCAGAAAGATATCCCTAACACGGGTACATATATCTGGAAACTTCCTGCCGACAGTTCTCAGTACTATAAAATTAAAATTGTTGCTGCGGATTTAGCAGGCAACGAAGCTGAAGATAGCTCAGATAGCAACTTTACTGTTGACGGCAAAGCGCCTGTAACACGTGTTGTGAGCCCAAGAGAAGCTAAATCGCCCGTATTCGACGTTGCTTATAACGCCAGTGATATTGGTGGTGCAGGCATCGCTAAAGTTCAAATCTTCTACCAAATGAACGATAGCAAAGAGTGGCACCTTTATGGTGAAGACCAAGACCTCAAATCCCCTTTCCGCTTTGAAGCCAAAAGAGGTGGGAAATATGGTTTTAAATTGGTGGCAACTGACCGAGTTGGTAATAGTGAAGCCAAACCTGATGTTAACACAAGGCCAGACCTCTGGTGCTTGATGGACTCAGTTAACCCTTCAGTTAAATTGACTAGTTTCCGTGGTAGCATTCAACCTGCTGGTGGTGGAACAACTAGAAAAGTATCTTGGGTCGCTACGGATAATAACATGGCTCAAAACCCAATTACGATTGAGCTTTCATTAGATGATGGCCAAACATGGAACCACGTTGTTGTGTCTGACTACAAAAACTCTGGCGAATACCCATGGAGAGTGCCTGCGAATGTTGATCATAAAAGAGCTCGCCTCCGTGTGACAGCCCTCGACGTTTTAGGTAATAAAGGTTTTGATATTTCTGACCCTTTTGTTATCGACGGCACACCTCCTGAAACACGCCTACGTATTGTGACTTGGGATGAAGATACAGCTGACGCAATGAAAAGCCGTATTCCTGTGAAACTTAGCTCTGCAATTAAAACCCCTCCTAAAAAATCAGCATCTGATTATTTAAAAAGCGCTTCTGTTGCCTTGGAAACAGGTGACCTCAGAACTGCTGAAGAAATGGGTAGCCGTGCTTTGAAAGCCGATCAAAACAATTACTTGATCCACACTTTCTTCGGTCAACTTAATTTTAACAAGAAAGACTATCAAAAGTCAGCTAAGTCTTATCGCCGCGCCATTGAACTTAACCCTAACTACCAATCAAGCCGCATTGGTCTAGGAGCTTGCTACTTTACTATGAGTCGTGGTGCTACTTCACAAGGAGACACAAAAGACTTATACAAGAAAGCTGTGCTTCAGTACGAATCTGCTATTAGTATCGCTCCTGATATTTGGGACGAATACTTTAACTTAGGTTATATCTACGCTGTACTTCAAAGGTATGATGACGCTATCGATGCATTGAATAAAGCTGTGAAACTAAAAGATGACAATGGTGAAGCTTTCTGGTTCCTAGGTCAAGTTTATCAGAAAAAAGGTGACGAAACTTTAGCTCTTAAAAGCTATAAGGCAGCAGCCAATGCTTTCGAGCCTAATTCAGTTATGCGCCACAAAGCTGATGACAAAGTGCGTCAGCTTCAGTCTAAATAAGACTGAGTCTTAACGAATAAAAAAGGGAAGCCTCTGGCTTCCCTTTTTTTTTGCTTTCCTAGTTAGCAAAGAGCAATTCACTTCATATCAGGCCTGCCTTGGTTCCTTGCGAGGCTCTAACTTTTCTTATTAGGCTATTTGGAATTTATGCTTCTGGTGGCACGATAAAGGACGAGCCGCAGCTGGGATTATTTTTCTTCTAAAACAGATTTCCCCAGCGAAATAGAGAGATTTCTTCCCTCGCTTTCGGAGATGGGTGGTGAATAGAGTAAATGCTTGAAGAAAAAACGCACAAAGCGTAAAGTATCCCAAAAAACATTAATCTTGCTGAACTCATCGCTGTAGATTGTTTGAATAGGCACATCTTTAATCGCGAACCCAGCTCTTGAAGCGCGCACTAAGATTTCTGATTCGGCGTCATAACGATTGTTTTCATAATCTACCTTTTCAAGGATCTGGCGATGAATAAAGCGGAAGCCGCACTGGCTATCTGATATTTTTTGTTTGGCTAAAAAGCTTAAAAGCAGACTCAAAGTTGTATTGGTCAGGCGCCTGATCATTGGCATATTACGTACATCGCTCATGCGATTACCCAAAATAATACAAGATTTTCCCGCAAGTTCTGCTTTTTTTGCTGCATCAAGGAATAAAGGGATGTCTTCGCAGGCATGTTGGCCATCGCCATCAAGCATGATAATCGCATCGCAACCAAGTTTAATTGCAGCATAGAATCCACTGCGGCATGCAGCTCCCTTGCCTAGGTTATGGGGGTGATTAATTACTATTGCTCCAGCTTTTTCAGCATATTCAACAGTTTTATCGCTGCTGCCATCGTCTATGACGATGACTTCGTCGAGGTATTTTTTCGTACCTTTTACGACCTTTAAAACTCTTTCGCCTTCATTAAAGGCTGGTATGATTCCTACGACTTTCACGTGGGGGATTTTTCTCGAGAAAAGTAGTCGTCAAATGTAATCCACTGTTCCGGGCTTTTTAGTATTTCGGCAAAAATCAGAGTCGCTAAGTGCTGGCATACTTTCTCAACAGCCTTCTCCTCTTGAGTTAAGCTTTCAGGCACGTCCAGAGGGATGAGCTTTTTCTCAAAATGGCCCAGAGAAAGTCGTTTTGAAGCGCCAAGATAAAGAGGGGTTTTGTAGTGTGTGTGCAGGTAAGCTGGTCCAAT
>JADGBV010000247.1 GCA_015231345.1 Planctomycetota bacterium | reverse complement strand
CAAACATGGGTATCCAGACATGGGAATCCAAACATGGGTATCCAGACATGGGAATCCAAACATGGGTATCCAAACATGCTCTAGATCAATGCCAATAAAAAAACCTTAGTTGCTTAAAGCAACTAAGGTTTTTAGATTAAGATCTGCTGTTCGTATTACATATCAAATTCGAGTTCAATCACTTTTTGCTTAGCAGCCTTAGCTGGCTGCCAGAACCAACCTTTGGTATCCCAGCACTGAGCATATTGATAATCTTTGATAAGTTTCTTATAGGCTGCGACAGCCTTAGCTTTATCGCCTTTTTTAGCGTATAATTCACCTTTCACAAACATACATGTGCCTACGTCATTAAGGGCCCATAGTTTTGATGCTGTATCTTTAGCAGCATAGTCTTTCAAACCGGCGTTCATTGTTTTAGCTTTAGCGCCATAAAGTTCTTCGCATTTATTAATGCAGGCTAGAGCATCATCGTACTCTTCTGCTGCAAAGTTCTCCCATGCCTTTGTCGTCAGTGTAGACGAAGAGTGGTCTCCGAAATCTGTTGCCTCAAGAGACAAAACCAACATAAAACTGAGTAGTACGCTCAAGATGCGCATTGAATGAAAATATCTCATAGTAAACCTCCACAAAAGAAAAAAAGTTATTAGTATTACTCTACATAAAAGGGAATATTTGCCGTTGCGGCACTGCCTTTTTGATCTCTTACCGTTAGAAACAAGCGATAGGCACCTTTATTGGCAGGGGCTAGCACCTCACACTTACCATCACTATTCATCACTGTTAATGCGGGGAATGATGGTGGCTCGTACTCTCTATCCCCACCTGTTGAATGAGCCTTGCTTTCTTCAGTCACAACCCACTCATAGCTTAAGGAGTCACCCTCAGGCTCACGCACTTTGACTTGAGCGCTCAGCTTCTGCGAAGCCTTGACTTTCTTGCCAAAAAAATCAGCATCCACCTGCTCAATAACCGGGCATCTATTTTTGGGCCATGCACCCGTCCAAGCCTTGACCATGGCATCAACTTGAGGTAATTTTTCCATAGTAGGCAAATACATACCAAACCAAGTTGAGGTTTTCTCCTGTTTCCAGCCCCATAGAAAAGCAAAAGTGCCCAGGCATAGCTCCGAACCTTTATTCATTTCGGCAACCATCATATGAGATGCATAGTAGGTGCGGGCCTTTTCAGTACTGGTGGGTTCAAGAGGTGCTCCCCAAGAAGTCGTAGGAACTTCCCAGAAACCTCGCACACCAAACTCTGTGACAGAAAAAGGCTTCTTCCATCCGCTTGAACGAAGTGATTCACCAGATCCACCTGCCGAAGAATAGGCATTGACACCCAGAACATCAATGCTAGGGCAGTATTTAATAAGACTCTTGACCTTTTGAGGGCTAGTTCCTGCAATAACAGTCATGATGGGACGATGAGGGTCTTCCTTTTTGATGATTTTAGCTAAGATCTCAAGCTCTCGCCATATTGATGGCTTACCAGTTTGGGAAACCGGATCTTCCATTTCATTACCAAGCCCCCACATCACAACACCTGGGTGGCTTTTATACTTTCTCACTGCTTCAAGTACTGCTTCTCGTTGCTCTTGAATGTTATCTGAATTACCGTAATCAAAACCATGGCGTTCATGACCTAACCATATTCCCGCAACAACATTCACACCGATGCGATAAGCACAGTCAATATACTTCTCGCCACCGTGAACTGGCGATTCTAAAGAGTCTATCCCCCAAGTACGAGTAAAATTTCCTCCCACAGACCTGAAATACTGCAGCATGCCTGGAGCAAATACGCCGCCAGCTCCACGAATAGGAGTTTCTGTGCTATCTATGAATAACCTGAAGTTTCCTTCTTCGTTTTTCTTAAGTTCAACTGAACGTGCTTTCATAGGAATGGGACCTTCTATTCTTGGCACATCGGGAAGCATCATCGCTTCTGCCTTATTTGTGCTCAGCAAAACCAAGGTGGCAAAGCTCAAAAAAAAGAATGTCGTCATTACTCTCATATGCTTCCTTTATACTAGTCTATAAACCATATTATATTTTCACTCTAGAAATAATCAATAGGTCTTTTGATTTACTTATAATATTTTTAAATAATTGATTTTCAATAACTTATTATATATATTCGACACAATGTCCCAAAACAATAAACTCTTACGACTTCTATAACAGCCTTGCTCGGCACCAAACATGAGAATGCTAAATACAAGAGTATGAAATTTCACATTCACCCTTTGCCCACATCCAGCGGACAGATCACAATGGAAAAAGTACACAGAATGGGACCATTTTCAATGCGCACAAGCACTTTATTAAAACCTGACTTGAAATAAACCTGCCTAAAGCCTTCATCGAGGTTCCAAGCACTCTGACCCTTATCCTCCCAGACCAGCATGTCGTTTATCCATACCTTAGCAGCATCGTCGCTTGCAATGGCAAGTAGCATCTCCCTGCCAGCATCAAAATAGACTTCTGTCCATGCATAATAAGTACTATTTGAACACTCCTCAGGAGGTATGATTTTCATACTACTGCCTTGAGTAAAGGTCCAGGCAAGCTCCCGTGCTTTACCACTGTACTTCTTCTTACCATCGCCATAGACTTTACTAAGATCGATCTCGTATTCAGGCGGGTGAGTTACCTGATAATTGATTTTCCCTTTATTCTCCCAAGGACCAATGATATACCATGTATCGAGGTAAAGCCACCCGGAACGATTGCTTTTTTGAGTAAAGCGGCGCCCTGGCAAAGCTTCTGCTTGCACCAAATCGGTGGGTATCTTGATGGTTTTGTGCTTAGCATCTGCTTTTGAGCCCATGGATTTACCACCTTCTCCACGATTTCTTCCTTTGCCACCGCCGCCTTCGCCACCACCGGCACCTTTTCCTGTGCCTCCCTTGCCTCCACCTTCACTACTCATGGAGACGGCTGATTTAGCTCCCGCACTTTGCTTCCCAGAGGATTTACCTCCTCCCGAAGCCTGCCGCATAAGAGCTGAAAGATTTAATGCATTGGCTCCCTTCGGAGCTCCACCACGCACAGCGTTTTGAAGCTGACGCTGCACCTGCGACCTTTTAATAGCACTCAGTGCATTTGAGGCATGACCTCCATTCATTTGATTCAACATAGTTGAGGCCGCATTCAGCATGTCATTGACCTGACCTGCTGCTTGAGAAAGTTGTTGTGAGAAATTTTGCATATCTTTAGGAGTCGCCACACCAGATGCCATGGCAGCAAAATCTTGCTCGGACCGACTTGGAGCTTGCCCTGCTGTTTGTTGGGCGGCCTGAGACAATGACGAGCCATCTCGCTTAGCCATCTCCATGGCCCTCGCAGCCTGATAGTCATTTTGGATGGCCTGCTCAATTCCCTTAGCTTCATCATATAATTGCTGTAGATCCATATCCTCAAGAGAGCTTGTAGGTCGATCCTCCGGAGATGGAAGAGCTGAAAGATCGTTAAAGGAATCGGAAAGAGTTTCATCAAAATTTTCGATTTGATCAAAAGCTTGATTCAGCTGCTCCTGCATCCACGCTGTATGCCCAGGCTCACCTATGTTTTTAAGGAGTTCTGGATCACCTCGAGCAGCTTCCTGATTTGCCCTTAATTCAGCAAGATTATCCTTGAGCTCCTGAGCAACATCTATTATTTCTCCTAATGCTTTTGCATTACCGGACATAAGCTCTTTATTCGCATTCAGTAATGCATCGGATAGATCAGCGGCTTTATCTTGTAGATTTCCTGAGCCATGGCGTTTGAGTACTTCAGACTGTTTATCCATTTCCTCAAGAAGGCTCTCCAGCTTTTCAGCCTGCTGTGCAAGAGCGTCTTCTTTCTTTCTATGAGCAATCATTTCCTCACGCTCTTGACGCTCTTTTTTCATATCTCGGTGCACCTCAAGAAGATCTTCAACCTTCTTCTTCAGAGATCGTTTAGCACGATCAACCTTATTCTTTTTTAGTCTCTCGACTTCATGACGAGCCAGTTTAGTATTGGCTCGCTTTGCTTTCTCTTTAGCCTGCAAAGCTTGCAGACGTTTACGAACCTCTTCAGTGCGCTTACTTTCCTCACCCGCATTATGTCCCATTTTACTCACAAGGTAGGGAGAAGCGGCATATAGAATGATTACGACCAGCAGCTCAGCGATGGCGATTTTCACCCATAAAGATCTATTCTTAGAATTACCGGGCATTATAATGCTCATCATAAGTTCTTAAAACAATATCACTTAAGCCATCAAACTGGCATAGGTCGACAACCTCGACAACACGACATAGAGGAGCATCTCGGTCCGTATCGATACGCACTTGAAACTCGGGGTTCGTCACGCTAAGCTCTCTTAGCTCGGAGTGAATAGTCATCAAATCCTCCTCCTTGCCTTCCAGAAAGTATGTCCCCTCTCTATCAATGCCGATGACAATTTGATCGTTGGTGGGCAGCATTTTTTCAGCGGAACGAGATTCCGGCAAATTAATATCAATATCCTTGTTGATTTTCTTCATCATGGTGGATACAAGAAAGAAGATCAGCAACAGAAACACACAGTCAATAAGAGGAGACATGGAAACCTCAGCCTCATCCCTATCTTCAAAATGACCTCTCACTGTGCCCTCGCCCGTTGCCGTGTTTTAATTCCAACATCACTAAAGCCTTCCAGCTTAAGAATATCGATCATAACAACAGCATCATCAAAACTCACTTCCCTATCAGCGTCAATTCGAACGGATTGACTGAGAACTTCTTTGCCTTCACTTAAGACTTTCTTCTGCACCCAACTATTCAGGTTAGCAATAGGTGTATAGACCAATTCTCCAGCTTTATCTCGTGAACGCTCCTGACTCACATGTCCTTCAAAATAGGAACCCCCGGCACCAAGGCCGAGAATTAAGGATTTATCTTTCCGCTCCTTTGAAACGGCAGAGCTCATATCTGGCAACTGGATGGGAATAAGTTTTTCTTTCCGTTTGATCATGGTCGTCACTAGAAAGAAAATCAATAGCAAAAAGACACAGTCGATGAGAGGTGACATGGGCACCTCTGCTTCGTCTTCAGCTTCCCTCCCCCTTCTGCGCCTCATTTTTCCAGCGCTTGATTTGATGCGGGCTTCTTCGCTTGCCTTATATTCTGCGCTGAACCTGTTTTTTGTTGCTCTTGCACTGATGCAGTTTTATTTTGCGCGACAACTCTCTTACTTGCGCTACTCTTTGATGCTCGAGGCGGGGGTGTCTTTGATAATAAAAACCACTCATTTAGAAGCGACTCAACTTCCTCCTCAAGGTAGAGAGTCATATTTGTAATTCGAGCCTTAAAAAAATTGTAGCAGGCAAGAGCGCAGATAGCAATAATTAGCCCAAGAGCTGTGGTGATCAAAGCTTTTGAAATAGACCCCGCCAACATTGAAGCGCCCCCTTCATCACCGTAAAGCTCAACTAATTTAAATGATTCAATCATACCTATCATGGTGCCCAATAGGCCCAAAAGGGGTGCGAGTGCTGCAGAAACGGAAAGAACCGAATTCTTCTGAGTTTCTCCGCGCATACTACGATTAATAATATCTGCAGCTCCTGAAAAGAGAAGGTCTGCCTCAGCGGCGGAGTACTTAGTCACAAAATGAATTACTTTCCCAAAAATCGAAGAATCATTGGCAGAGAGTTTCATAAGTTCTTCATGCTGACCCTTTTCCCAAAGGCTTCGCGCCTTTTCCTTGAGATCTTCTGGCACAAAACGTTGAGGGCGCAGCCTGCTAAATCGCTCGACAACTGAGGCAATCATGACCATGATTAAGACTCCAAGGGCAAGAGAAGTCATACCACCTTGAATAACCTCATTAAGCCAGGAAACTTCCGCACTTAATTCTTCTTCAGCAAAGGCCTTCGGAATTGCCAGACTCACCACCAAAATACCTAGAAACCAATGTTTCATACCTCTCCCCTCATAGTGCCCAAGAATTATAGCATAAGGTTA
>JADGBV010000246.1 GCA_015231345.1 Planctomycetota bacterium | reverse complement strand
GCGTAGAGTTCGTGATATAGCAACTTTGGAATCAAAAGATACCATGAGTATAGAAATGGTTGAACTGACTCTTAAAATGCTCGACATTGATGAACTGGGCTTGCAGTATATCGACAGAAAAATCCTCGAAGCTCTCTATGCTAACCATGGTCGCGCCATGGGACTGAGTACTTTGGCTGTAAGTATAGGAGAAGATAAAAGCACAATCGAAGATGTTTACGAGCCTTTTCTCATTCAAAATAATTTAATTCAAAAAACCGTTTCCGGACGTGTTTTGACCCAAAGAGGTTATGAATATATGTACAAAGAAGACGATAGTATGAATTGGACGAAAGTATGAGTGATAGAATTATCTTAGCCATAGAAACATCTAAAAGGGCGAGTTCTCTCTGTTTATGCCTTAATGGCACGACCCATACTTCGGTTTTAGGAGATGGTAAACAGCAGGGCAGTGACCTTATTCCTCAAATTAAAAGTTTTTTGGCCGAACATCAAGTGGCTCCTGAGAGCGTAAGTGATTTGGCACTACATGTGGGGCCCGGAGGTAGTACAGGTTTGCGTATGGGCATAGCTCTGGCTCAAGGCTTCTCTATGGTTTATCCCAATATTAAAATTCACGCCGTGCCTCTTGAGGCTATGGCACTGGAACTTCTTCTAAAGTTAGAAGTGCCACAAAATAAAGCCATGCTCCTAGCTGATGCTTACGGGGGCTCTGTTTTTGTTCAGCGTTACAATAAAGTCGATAATGATTTTCAGTATGATGGCCAGATTGAAATTCAGAGCCGTGAAGATGTTTTGGCATATAGCGAAGAATGTGCCATCGTACCTGATTTAGGGCATTTGCGTGAAAAACTAGAGTGGCCTGCTCAGATGTGTTTTATCGAAGATTCTTTTCCTAACGCTTCATTGGTTTTGGCTGTTGTGCAAAAAAGTGATGAGTATGTAAAGCCAATTCAAGAGATCGACGTAAGATATTTAAAGGCGAGTAGCGCTGAAATTAACTGGCAGAAAAGACAAGAAGGAAAATAAGATGTTAAGCATAGATGACTTGAATAAGGGGCTGTTTCTCATTGCTGGCCCATGCGTGATAGAGTCTGAGGACTTGCTACATGAAGTGGCGAAAAAGTTAGTGCACATCAAAGAGAAAACAGGCGCTACCATAATATTTAAAGCCAGTTACGATAAAGCTAATCGAACAAGCGTTAGTGGCTTTCGTGGCCCAGGCCTCAAAGAAGGAGTGGAGTTATTAAAGAAAATTAAATCCGAATATGAACTCCCCATACTGACTGATGTGCATAGTGCTGAAGAAGCAACTTATGCTGGTGAACATGTGGATATTATTCAAATTCCCGCCTTTCTCTGCCGGCAAACGGACTTGATTCTTGCAGCATGCAAAACTCCAGCTTGGGTCAACATTAAGAAGGGTCAATTCTTAGCCCCATGGGATATGAAAGCTGTTATTGGCAAAGCGAAAAGCGAAAAAGCAGATAAATTACTGCTCACAGAAAGGGGAGTGAGCTTTGGCTATAATATGTTGGTGACTGACTTCCGTGCCATACCGACCTTAAAAGAAAACGGCTATCCCGTCATATATGATGGCACGCATAGTGTGCAGATGCCAGGCGGGAAGGGCGATTGTTCCGGTGGAGATCGAACTCAAGTTCCAGTACTATCTAGAGCAGCTGTGGCGGCTGGCGCTGATGGTCTGTTCTGGGAAACTCACCCCGATCCGGATAAAGGAATGAGTGATGGCCCCAATATGCTTTTTCTTGACGATGTCGAAGCATTATTTGAAACATGCAGGCAAATATATCAAATCCTTCATTAAAGGCTTAACCCATGGCAAAAGAAAAAAGCTACGAAGAAAAAGTCTCTGAACTGGATGAAATTCTTGAAAGAATTGATCAATCCAGCACGCCTATTGATGAACTTGCTAAAGATGTTAAAAGAGGAACTCAGCTCATCAAAGAGCTCGATAAAAAACTGAAGAGTGTCGAGTCTGAAGTCAAAGATGCTTTTAAAGAACTTGAGGACGATAAAAAAGAATAAGTTTTGCTCTCATAAATGGGGCAGGGGAGAAATTTTTTAATCTTTTCTTTAGTCTTTATGTCATACAGGGAGATTCTGTGGGCTTTACTGAGAGATGAATTTATAGCAACTAATAGAACGATCTTATGAATGTAGATATCTACTCAGGCATAATTCTATGTATAGCATTCTCTTTTATTATATATGGCTTAAAACTCAGAATTAAGATATCATCCTATTGGACTCAACTACTGCTCCTATTTCTAGCAGCTCTTCATCTATGTGTTTGTTGGCAAATAGACTTGCTCATTTACTTCACTTTTTTTACACGTATTTATCAGCAGAGCTTATTTTTCTGTAGCTTTCCGATTTTTAGTTTCCTTGCCGCTATGCTACTGGGGGACCTTATAATAAGCAAAAAGAAGTATTTTTACCAAGTATCGATTCTTATCGTATCTTATTATATTTGCTATGGTGATATCGTTAATTCATCAGTAAGAGTCCAAAATAGATGGAAAGAAGGGGTTTGTCTCCAATCGCATGTGGCATCATGTGCGCCAGCTGCCTGTTCGACTTTGCTTGCAGCTCATGGAATTGATGTGACCGAAAAGGAAATGGTGCAGTTGTGTAGAACAACACAAGGCGGAACGAAACAATTGTGGGCGCTTAGGGCTTTGGCTCAGTGTGGAGCTCAAAAGGGGCTTGATCTCTATTATAATAAGCTCAGTTTAGACGATTTAAGGACCCTATCAAAACCTGTTCTTGTGAATATGAGCTTAAAAGACGAGGACGCTGATATACGCTATCATAGAGATTGGGGATGGAATGAAGGTGAAATTCACTCTGTCTTGGTATATGGTGTGACGGGTGATAGGCTATTAGTCGCAGACCCAAGAATTGGCCGAGAATTATGGAGTGTTGAAAGCTTAGACTTTTTGTGGGACGGTTGGGCGGTCTATCTAAAATAGGTTGATTCTTGAATGATATGGAATACGATTACTATTGATGATTTATTAACAGAATGAAAGACAGTTTGTGGGAAAGCCTCTTTTGGAAGCATCGTGATTCCATTGTTCGCTACTGTTCTCAGTATTGTGCTAGTCTTGCTGATGCTGAGGATTTAACTCAAGAAGTTTTTGTTCGAGCTCAGCAAAATATTGACTCTTTAGATACAGATTCTCCCGTAAAACCTTGGCTGCTTCGTGTGGCACGCAATTTATGCTTAAATCATATTCGAGATGGATTACGGCATAAGAAAATTGAAAAATTTTGTTGGAGCAAAAGCTATTTTGCCACGACAACCAGGTTCGATATTATTTCTCCCAACCAGGGGCCTAAAACTGAACTCGTCCGCAATGAAGAGAATATCAATTTGCACAGTGTTTTGGATGAATTAACGTCTGAACAAAGAGAGGCTATTTTACTGCGTTACTTTGATGGCTTAACACGTAAGGAAATTTGTACAGTCATGGAGTGCAATCAAGCGAAAGTGAAAAGATACCTTTATGAAGCTTTGATTATTTTACGAAAAAAAGTCAAAAAAGATGAGCCACCTTCTCCTTTTGGGTGTGTTTAATAGTATGAATACAAAAAAATGCCCATCAGAAGAAGATCTGTTTAATTATATTGTAGCAGAATCTGAAAAGGATACTCTGGATTTAACAATTACGAAGCATCTGGACGGATGCTCAAGTTGTAAGTTGAAGTATGCGGAAATACAAAAGATGGATGAGTGTTTTTCTGCTTTGCCTGGTGAAAATAAGGACTCAGGCTCGCTTCTTGAGAATGAAAACAATATGATCGGCCTTTACTCTATAGTAAGTTTAATCGGGCAGGGGGGAATGGGCAAGGTTTATAAGGCTTACGACTCATCTCTGAACCGCCATGTCGCCATTAAACTTATCAATTCAGAGTTGCAGGGTAACCCAGAGTTTCGTAGTCGTTTCACTTCTGAAGCCCAAATCGTTGCTCAATTGAATCACCCCAATATTGTTCAGATATATTCTTCTCATGAGGAGGCTGAACAGCTCTATTTGGTTATGGAATATGTTGATGGTGTCCCACTGAACCACTATCCCTTTGTGATGAATAAGGGCTATTTGCAACATATTACCCTTTTTAGGCAAATCCTCGAAGGTTTAAAATGTGCTCATGACAAGGGGATTGTTCACCGTGACATAAAACCTTCAAATATTATGTTGGGAAAAGATGGGCGTATTCGAGTCCTTGATTTTGGCCTTGCCCAATCTAGTTTGTCTCAGGTTGCCCATACTGTTCCAGGAACTTTTTTAGGTACGGTGGCCTATTTATCACCAGAGCGTGCTCGAGGTGAAAAGGCGACCTTTCAATCAGATATATACTCACTCGGTGTTGTTTTATTTGAAATGTTAATAGGTGAATTGCCCTTCGTTTCTGATACACCACTTGGAACGATTGATTTAATTAAGAATGCGGTCATTCCAGATGTTTCAAAAATCAACTCGCTGATCCCCACGAAACTTTCAATGCTGATCAGCAAAATGTGTCACCCTAATCTTGGGCTTAGATATAATTCCATAGCAGAGATTATAAGTGACCTTGATGAGATAACGAAAGAAATGCCTTCTGCGGACTGTAATTATAGGCAGGCAGATGCAGTCTCAGCAGCTAATCACGATCAATTAGATACTGCTATTTACCGGTCTGTAGCAAGTGACATGAACCTCAATACGTCACAGATTCGCGCTACTTTAAATCCTCAAGAGGATAATGAGATGTCCAGCGAAAACAAAAAGAAAAAGAATACTTCTTTAATTATTATGGGGGCTTTGTTAGTTCTCTTGATACTTTTTGTCTGTTTTCAATTCTATATAAATGAAAGGAAGCGACCTTCTGAGGAAAGAGTGTCGCCTGATTTGAATGTATCTCAGTCAGCTTCTTCTCGTGTATCGGCTTCTTCTGAAAAGCCTCTTGGGCAGCTATCCTCTCCAAAACAATTATCTGTTGATGATTACCCCTTCAAAACAGCCAATTTGATAAAGAATGGAAGTAATGAATATGCGGTTCGAGACAATATAATACCACATTGGAATCTTGTTAATGGTGTTCATTGGCAACAAGTTAACTCGAGCCCTTTTCCCAAAAGTGGATTAGCATTTTTTTATGCTGGTATTTCACCTGTGGGGACGATAGAACAGTTGATTCCTCTTCCTGAGTTGTCTAAGCAGGATTATATCATCGATTTTCAAGGATATGTTCGATCCTACGCCGACTCTGAAAGGGGAGATACTTGTAAGATATTTGTTGATTTTTTGGAGAATGGTGTTAAGAAAGAAGGCTGGACTTCGAAGGAAATATGTTCGATTTATGATTGGCATAAAATAATGTGTTTGAAGAAATTACCTTACAAGACGACTCATATTCGGATTAGACTAGTGTCTCGCCGTGTGCGAGGTAAGAATAATAACGGATATTTTGATGATTTAAGTCTTGCTATTCGTTCTCAAAAACCTATATTTGCATCCTCTAAAGATAAAAGATATGACGTCTCTTTTGAGTATGGCGATCGAGAATTCCTATTCAACGATGAGGTTATTATCGATTCTATTGTGGGTGATCGACCATACATAGAAAAAGGCGGAACTTATACCCTTTCTGGGCGCTACCGTCTTAATTCGCATTCTTCATGTATGCTTGTTCTTGGCAGTACTAGTGGTAATGATGATGAAATATTAGATCGAATCAATGCTGTTCGAGGCACAGGAAAATTTTCATTTACAATAAAAGAGCAAGACTTAGGGAAATGGCATCTTAGTTATTTTCACAAAGAAAAGTGTGTAGGCGGGGTTTATTTTGGTCAGGCACAGAATCTTCTTATGGATAAAGAATATTCTTATACGAAAAATTATTCCTTTAGCCATGACAATCTAATAAAAAATCCAGGAAATGAAGCTCCACTTATTGATGGAAGGATT
>JADGBV010000245.1 GCA_015231345.1 Planctomycetota bacterium | reverse complement strand
CTTGTTCTTTTGAAGAGGTTTTCGTCAGCTCTAGAAGTGATTGCTCCTTTGCTTGAAGAGAGTTCCCTTAAAGATGAAGCTTCCCTTTTGGCTGCTCAAGCCCATGTCCAGTTAGGGCAGTGGCCCCAAGCAAAGAAAAGACTGAATGAGTGCAGAGAGAGTGGCAAAGACTCCATTCGCCTGGAAGCAGAAAAAAACCTGGGCATGGTTTATTATGAACTTAAAGAATATGATGATGCTCTAGGAATGCTAAAACAGTTAGTTGAGAGAGAAGTTCCCTTAGATTACCGCATAGAAATAAAATTACAAATGGCCGAAGTCTACTTTGGACAAGGCGATGCTTATATGGCTCAGGATATCTATAACGACCTCATGCACGAGAATAATCGAAGTTTAGAGCCGGGGCTTCACTATAATTTGGCGCGTTGCGCCATGGTGACAAACCCTCTTGTTGAATGTTTTTTTATGAGAGATAAATATAAGGAAAAGGGTTTAGGAGGAAGTAAGCTCAAAAAAGCCGAACTTAATGACCGAGTCCTGAAGGTTCTTACAGAATATTGGACCATGGTAAGTGATGGCGAAACAGATTTAAGTAAAAACAAAATATTAGAAATAGCTAAAGGGATTTTAGGCCTAGATTTTGCCAAAAGAGAGACGGATTTTACCGAAAAATTTAAGAAAATTTATGATGGTCTTCCCAAACCTATAAATATCCAAAGTGATTTATTTCGCTATATTTGCGAAGAATTTCAGAAGAAATTTTATGATGAAGAACTTTTTCCTTCATACAATTCTGTGAAATCCACATTAGGGGAATTAGGCTCCTACTACCCCTACTTGCAAGCGGTGAAAATTAAACATCATTTAAATAAAATCATCATGACGGGTATGGATACACCCTTCATGGCCCTGGCTCATTATGAAAAAGCCATGTTTTTCAAGCGTCGCAATCAGATTAACGATGCCATTGAGAGTTTAGAGCATGCCATAAGACATGCTGTCGATCCCGATAGGCGCTCGACTTATCTCCTACAATTGGCTCGAACTCAAAGAGACCAAGCCAAGCAGATAGGGAAAATCTATCTTTCATTTTCACTGCTGCCTCTGGGAAAACTTAAGTCTCCACAAATCATTCGGGTTGAAGGGCCAAAGGGGAGTGTGGACCTTACTTTTGCTGAAGAATCAGAAGGAAAAGCAATGGTGAAGATTTTTAATCAAAATACTGCTCAAACTGGGGTGGCTGCTACTTATAAAAATAAAACGCATTCGCTCACCTTATATCTCGTGGATTATGACGATAATCAAATATTACGTATCAGTGATAGGGATGGACAGAGTGACTTATTGATTAAGCCTGGAAGTCAGTTAAGTGAGAAAAAATATGTCGATGTGATTGAGCAATCTGGTGAGGATGCCAATGACTTTAGCCTCGTGGGAGAACGTTTGTCGACTGTGAGAGAAGCTCTGGAAAATATTAACGAAGTAGATAAATTAGGTGTGATTCCCCCTGCCAGAACTTATAAATTAAAGTATTCTTGTTTGCGTTTGATCCGTGAAAACCAGGAAGCCGAAAAAGTTTTGCAGAATTTTCTTCAATCTTCTCAAGAGATTCAGCAAATCGCCATGGCTGAAAATGATTTGATCTCTTTTTACTTGGAGATGGGTATGGATCAGAAAGCTGCTAAGCAAAAACTTCATTTTGCCGATCTTGTGAAAGAATCAGACTCCATTAAGAGTCAGAAGCTTATTTACGAAGCAGCAGAAATTTTGATTGAAAATGCAGAGAGTTTTGAGGAGGCCATGAAGCTTTTCTTGTCTCTTACGCAGGAATCGTCTATGAGTGAATGGTCTTTTCGTGCAGGGCTCAAGTCAGTTTCTCTTTACTTTAAAAAGGGCGATGGAGCGAAGGGTGAGGCTTTGTTATCGTCTCTGGCGAAAGTTAAAGATTTGAATGCTTCATTGCTTTTGGAGAGAGATCTTTTATATGGTCAATATCGAATGAAACAAGAGAACGAAGAGGAGGCAGCCCTATATTTCCAGAAAGTGATTAGCGAGGCAAAACCGACTTCTTTATTAAGGGCAGAAGCCTTTATTGAATATGGTAAGCTTTTGAAAAAGCGTAAACCATTAGAAGCAGCTAATGTATTTCTTAAATTCTACTACCTCTTTGAAAGGCACCCTAAAAGAGAACAAGCTTTATACCAATCCTGTCGTTTAAGAGTGATGGAATTTAACCCCAAAAGCTCTAGAGCGAGTGAAACTAAGAAGGAAATCGAAGTTTTGATTTCAAAACTCACGAATGTTCGTGAGCGCAAAAGCCTTTTGACTCGCCTCAGTGATGAGTCTTAAAGATTAGTTTCTAACAAAAAACTAACAAAACATTTATCTTCAGCTAATTTTAGGGGTGTATATTAATAAGTGGCAGCATATCGCCTAGAATTTCTAAATAAATTCTAACAATTCATCAATCCCACCACAAAAACTAGTCATGACATTAGATAACGTAACTCGATACACACTTCTCATAATAGAAGATGAACCTGATATTCAGGAAATGTTAAGTTTCAATCTCAGACAGGAAGGTTTTCGAGTCTTTACATCATCCTCTGGTGAGGATGGTTTGGATATGGTGCGTCGCAAGCGCCCCCACCTCGTTCTACTCGATCTTATGCTGCCAGGCATGAATGGCATGGATGTTTGTCGGCAAATCAGGAAAGATTCCGATTTGGATGATACGCGTATTTTGATGCTGACGGCGAAAAGTGAGGAGGCAGATGTGGTTTCTGGGATGGAGCTAGGAGCAGATGATTATGTCACTAAACCTTTCAGTAACCGGGTTTTATTGGCTCGTATTCGCACTTTATTGCGTAGGTGTGGTGAAAGCAAGAACTCCGATGAAGAGGTTATCAAAATTGGCAGCTTGATCATTCACCCTGGTAGAAGAGAAGTGATGGTGGGTGATGAAAGAGTCGAGCTGACTTCTTCAGAATTCAAGGCATTACACCTTTTGGCCAGACGCCCAGGTTGGGTTTTTTCACGTTGGCAAATCGTCGATTCACTTCACGGTCCGGGTTATGCCGTAACGGAAAGAGCGATTGATGTTTTAATGGTTTCTTTAAGAAAAAAGCTTGGTAGTGCAGCTAAAATGATCGCAACTATTCGAGGTGCAGGGTATCGATTTAATGAGTAGTAAGATAAAACTTTTTTGGTGGATTTTTATCCCTTTCTTCTTCATCACGCTTATATCTGTCTTTGTTGTTGCTTCGACGGGGTCTTGGAGGTCTCGTCAGTTTTTCCTGAGTCAACAACAGGTCGATACACTTCGCTTGATGAGAGGGATGAAAAAGGAGATTGAGAGACGCCTAGAGACCGAGTCTACTTATATGGTTTGCTCAGAGGTGAGTCGCCGTATTAATATGCGTATTACTCTAGTGGACTTGGATGGCAAAGTCTTGGAAGACACCCACGAAGAGTCTGAAAGAATGGACCTCCATAACACTCGGCCTGAGTTGGTCGAAGCTATGGCTAAAGGGGAGGGACAGTCTATGCGCTACAGCAAAACCGTAGGTTCTCAAATGATCTATACGGCAACTCAGATTGATGTTGCCGAAAAGAAAATGTTGCTTCGTTTCGCCTTGCCTCTTCCTCAACTTGACGAAGCAATTGATGTCATGTATAGTGATGGCTTGCAGCTGCTCGTTCTTTTGCTAGTTGCCATGGGGCTTTTGGTCTGGTTTGTTGCTAAACGTTTGAGTTATCCCTTAGAGACACTCACACGAATTGTGATGCGTATCAGTGAAGGAGATTCAGAAAGTCGTCTCAAACTCCAAGGAGCAGCTGAGTTTCAGCAGCTCAGTGTGGCTATCAATACGATGAGTGAACAGATTTTCGAAAAGATAGCCACAATTGTTCAGCAGCGCAACCAAATTGAAGCTGTACTCGGCAGCATGAAAGAAGGGGTGATTGCTCTTTCCAAAGAAGGGAAAGTGAGTGCCATTAACCCAGCGGCTTATAGTATTCTTCATTTTAAGAAAAATATTGCCGTTCAGGATAGACCCCTTGGAGAAATATTACGATCAAGAAAAGTTCTAGAGTGTGAAGAAAAACTCAGACTGGAAGGAGAGGAGTTTGAAATAGAAATAGAAGTTGGCCCCAGTGGCGATAGTGTTTTACAGGTCCGTGGTAGCCGCATTGAAGGGGACGAAAGTGAAGCTCACCATAGCGTGTTGGTCTTTAGCGATATTTCTCGTATGAGAAAATTAGAAAACATGAGGCGAGATTTTGTTTCAAATGTTTCCCATGAGCTAAAAACCCCATTAACTTCCATTATGGGCTATGCCGAGACTCTCGCTGGCCAACCTGAATTTGCCAACTCGACCCCTCAGCGTTTTTTGGGCAAAATCGAGCATAATGCCCTACGTTTACACCGAATCATAGAAGATCTTCTGACGCTCTCTCGCATTGAACAAACGGGCCTGCCTGAGGGCGAACTCAAAAAACAACTCTTACCTTCGCTTATGCAGAGGCTTAAGCAGGACTTATCTGCAGAACAGCAAAGTCGTGTGCTTTTTATGGATGTAGAAAGTGTGAATTTAAAAGTCCATGGCCCTCTACTTCATCAAGCTCTTTTTAATCTCATTGATAATGGCCTTAAATATTCAGGCGAAGAAGGCGCTGTGGAAATTGATGCCCAAGTCGATAATGATGCTGGCGAGGTAACATTTAGCGTGAGCGATAACGGTCCAGGCATTCACGAAGTTCATGTGAATCACTTAACGGAGCGTTTTTACCGAGTAGACAAGGCCCGTAGTAGTGACAGTGGTGGCACAGGCTTAGGATTGTCTATTGTGAAGCATATTGTGGAAGCTCACGGAGGCTCTTTGAAAATCGAAAGCACTCCACGTGTTGGCAGTCAATTTTTCTTGACTATCCCTCTGGGAGACGACGAAGAAGGCCTCTGATAGGGAGGAAGTTGAGAGAAGAGGCAGAAAATATCTAGTATATTCATAAAAATCCTTAAAGTGCATGAGGACTAATCATTAGGGATCGAGTGAAGAAAAAACTAGCGTGTTTTACTCTGGATTTTGAGTGGGATTACGGGGGTCGCCTCGGTACGCATTTAAAAACAATCGCACAAACTCCAAGAGTGCAAGCTTTGGCTGACTTTCTGTACACTGAGAAAGTGCCTCTTAGTATATTCCTGCAAACCTCTCTTCTCAAAGAGGCTCCACAATCATTAGAGGTATTGAATTTATTAGGCTCTGAATTCCATAGTCATTCTCATACCCATGCATTAACACAATTTAAAAGTGAATCTGAGTTAAGTCAGTCTTTGCATCTGATACGCGAAACTTTTTCTCAAGAAGAGGTGGGTTACCGTGCTCCTCTGGGCTGTTTGTATCCAGGTGACTTGGAGCTGATTCAGAACTTAGGCTATGCCTTCGATTCAAGTATTTTTCCCTCCTACCGCCCGGGGAAATTTAATCATTTAAAAGCACCCATCGAACCTTACTGGCATGAGTGTGGTTTGCTTGAACTTCCTTTTGCTGTTATTCCAAAAATTCGTTTGATTCTAGGCTTAACTTATATGAGGCTTTTGGGCTATACAGCCATGCAGTCTCTTATGAAAATATTTTCTTTGCCCGATGTGGTTGTTTTCTATGGGCATTTAACTGACTATATCCCAACGGAAGATCTCGACTCTCTGCCTTTTCCTTTTAGGAATTTATTTCGCCGTAATGCCGATAGAGGCTTGGAATTTGCGCAGTTATTTGCTCGTTACTTGAAGTCGCAAGGTTATACTTTTGTTACGATGAATGAACTTGCAGCCTCAGTGAAGGCTTAGGCTCCAATAATATTCAGTAGCTCATTAAAACTTTCTATTTCATAATCTGCACCAGGATTCTTTTCGCCAAAGCCAAAACGACAGTAAGCAGACTTGATATCAGCTGCTTTTGCCATCTGAATATCAGGGTCCATATCGCCCACCATTAGCA
>JADGBV010000244.1 GCA_015231345.1 Planctomycetota bacterium | reverse complement strand
GGTCGACGGCCAGTACCGCCCGGCCCGATACCAACTCTCTTCGGTTGGTCGACGGCCAGTACCGCCCGGCCCGATACCAACTCTCTTCGGTTCGTTTCCCGGAACTGTACGACGAGAGCGAGGAGCGTGTTCAACTGTTTGAACTCAACGGTCAGGTCATGAAAAAACGGGCCGTGGTCTACGTGGGGCTTTTCGTCAATGAAATCCTCTCCCTCAATACTACCGACGGCACCTTTACGGTCCGATTCAACCTGTGGTTTCGCTGGCATGGCAAAAAAGACGAAGTGGTGGATTTTATTCTACCCAACGGGGAAATCCTGGAGCAAAAACTGCTGGAAACCCACCATGACCCGGACAAAAAGGACTACTATCGGGCTTGCCATCACTTTTATCACTTTCTTCTCCTTCCTCACTATTCTCTGAGTCATCTTCACTCTCCTTTTGCGCATCTTGCTCCTGCCCTTCTTGCTTCTGACTTTCTTGTGGTTGGGCGTTGCTATTCAAGTCACTCTGCAAGTCATCCGGGTCTTGATAAAGTTTTCTCAATACCCACTCCAGATTATTGGCAGCAGCCTTATATTCAGGTTGGTGCAAAAGAACATTGCGTAGCACGGATTCCGCATCATGAAAATATTCTTCCGGGCTTATGCGCTCTTCCTCATCGTCGTCCAGAAATTCACCGTCAGGAAGATTCTCAAAAAAGACCTCCTCTTTAAGGCCCAATCGAATCCGGCACAATGCTTTATTATACCAACAGTTCAAAATAAAACTTTGACTTTCGCCACTTTCCTCCGCACTATGGAAAAGTAGGTCTGCTTGTTCATAATTATTAAGGGCATACTCACAATGAGCCAAATTATAATTTGCTTTGGCATGTCCCGGGTTGAGCTCCAAAAAGGATTGAAAGTGCTCTACGCCTTGACTATATTTTGCTTTTTTATAAGCACTCACGCCTTGAACAAAAAGTTGCTGTTCTTTAGGCAAAGGCTGTCCTGCGCTTAATTCATGATGTAAAGGCATAACGAACAATATGATTGCCAAGGCATTTTTCAAAAAACTTGGCAACCTAAGCTGAAGAAGAAGAGATAATCCATACAACAAGAAAGCCAAAAAGCAGAAGTTCCAGTAAAGATGATCATACTTTAATTCTGTGCCAACATCGCGAACCTCTAAAGGCATCATTTTGCGCAGGTGGTGATAAATAGCAGCTAAATCCAGAGGAGCCGTTCCTATGGGATAGTAAACACCCACATCACAAGCTTTACTCAATTCACTTAAGGAACTCGAATTAAGTTTCGTCCAAACTTCTTTGCCCTTATAACTCACATAAGCATCCCCTTCAGGTATCCGTTCACCAAAAGTTTCATCCCCCAAGCCAACAATGATTAGCCTGGCTTCTAAATCATTAATCTTTTCTATGGCTTTTAAAGGCTTACTTTCCATATCTTCACCATCGCTGATGAGAATGATATCTTGATTGCCCTTAAGGTCTTTATCCATCAGTTTATCGATCACTTTATGGAGTGCATCGCCTATGCGTGTCCCCCCCTGTGCCACTGAATTGGGGCTGACTTCGCTGAGCATCTTCTTAAAGAACGAACGATCTCTTGTGAGGGGGCAACGGATAGAAGGGGAACCAGCAAAAGCCAAAAGGGCCACTCGATCTCCTTCGAGCATCTCTAAACTTTGCTCTATGGCAGCTTTAGCTTTCTCCAAACGATTAGGTCGGCAATCTTCGGCAAGCATACTCCGCGATACATCCAAAACAAAAAAGACATCACGCCCCTCTTGCTTAAGAGCTTCATGATGAGGGTTATTGACAGGATCAGCTAAGGCCATAAGCATAAGAATTAATGCGAGGATTTGCAGGGTGTGTTTTAGCATTGCACCCTTGAAAAAGGATTTCTTGCCCTGGGGTGCTTGGAAAAGATTTCGTTCTTTCTGGCTACGACTCAGGCCACGCTTGGCGATAATGGCGATTCCGAGTAGTAATAAGGCATAGCTCACAAACTGCCATGGATCAAGGAAGGTAAATTCTTTCATGCAACCCTCCTAAAATAGGTATTCTCTAGTAGAGCAGCTGAAATGAACAGCAAAAAAGCAGCCAGAAGAAAAGGGGTGTAGTAAGGGTTAAAACGACTATATTTTTGAATAGCCAAGTCGGATTTCTCCAAACGGTCTATTTCTGTATAGACAGCCTGCAAGGAATCATAATCATGAGCTTTGCGGAAAATGCCACCCGTTGATTCGGCCATTTTCTTTAAGGTCCACTCCGCTTCACTTAATTGACCACTCACTTTAAAATTCCCTTCTTTTGTTTTAATATTTTCACTGCTACTGGCATCGCCCAGGCTAATGGTGTAAATGCGTATATTCCATTCTTTTGCCATACTTGCTGCTTCCATAGGCAAATGCAAGCCACAGTTATTCTCGCCGTCGGTGAGCAGAATAATCACTTTACTGCTTATCTCCTTGCTTTGAGTTAAGAGTAATCCCTGTTCTTGATCCATTAATTCCTCATATTGACTTAACCTAGCCGCCGCCAAAGCTGCTGCATCCCCATAAGCTGTGCCATCTTCATTAGGCTGATCGTTAATATCCATCTCCCTTGCCATATAAACAAGAGCTTCATGACTCAGCGTCAAGGGGCATACAGTATCAGCATAGCGAGCAAATGTGATAATCCCGATCAAATCTCCTTTGCGCCCTTTTAACTTATTATCATCACCGGCCACAAATTCTTCCACCACTTTTTTAGCCACTTCCATTCTTGTGGATTTTTTGCCTTCGTAGCTGATGTTCATATCCATACTACTGGAAATATCCACAAGCATTTCTATGGCGATTCCCGTTTGATAATCTCGCTGTTCAGTCTCTTTTATAGCAGGCTTAGAAAGAACGAATATAAATAACATAAATGCCAGTAGAGTCAAAAAGCTAGGCAGCCACATAAGTTTGATACGCCAAGTTTTAGGCATAAGCTTAATGGAGCGGATTTCAGAATGACTTAAACCCCCTTTGGCTTTTAAAAGATACTTAAGTAAAGCATAAAGCGGGATGAGCAAAAGCAGATAGAGCATCTCTGGACTTTCTAATTTCATCCGAGCCCCTTCTCTTTCATCGCACTGATCATCTTACTGTATATCTCGTTATGATCAGTCTGCCCATAACGGGATTTTTCGTACATGCTAAGAAGTTGAGTTTTCTCTTCTGGGCTACAAGAGCTTTGTTTAATGGCATGAAGCAAGTCAATCCAACCTTGATCATTATGGGGCCTCTCTGGGCTTAATCGGAAGGCGTCATTTTGTTGACTCTTTTCTCTATGCCCTTTTCTTCTGGAGGAGTAAATCCAAAATAAAACAAGAGCCAGAACAAACTGGAATAAAAATAATAACTGCAGGGATACCTGCGTAAGGGAGCCACCTTCGCTCTCATCATTTTCTAAATTATCTATGAGCGAAGAAAGCTCTGCTAGTTTCATATTGCCACTTCCACTATGGTTTGAGTATACCTGAAAATGAACATCGCCGCAAATGATCTTATAAGTAACTTCCGAATCATCTAAATAGATCGCCATAGTTCCTAATGTTGAGCGACCAGCTAATCCAGCTGAGTAGATCCAGTTATGTTCTTGGATCACATTGCCATTAGCCAACCAGCGTATGGGCTCTTCTTCGTTTTTAAGTAAAGTAAAACCAGGGAATAACCACCTATTGTCACTCATCTTAATTCTAGACCTTTCAGGGTACTCCATGCTTAAATCAAGCCGAACAATGCCCCCGCAGCGCATGGTATTACCGGAAACGTCAAGCTTCACACTGAGAGGCCCACGACTCACATTTTGTTTCAAAGTATCACCGCAAACTGGGAAGGCTACGCCAAAGCCCAGAATAATCAGTGAGAATAAATAAACACGAGAGTCAGTGTGCATTAACCACCCGATTCATCTGCCACTCGTCTTTCTCGCTCATGGAAAAAGGCAAGAATCTTTTCTAAAATATCATCATCCGAGCTGATCATCAAATGATCTAAGCCATTATCCGTAAACTTCTGTTGAAGGGAATCAAACCACTCTGACTGCTTTTCCTTAAATAAATTCCTCGCGCGTTTTTCACTTAGATCCGCCAAGTGTTCTTCGCCAGTTTCCATATCTTTAAATTTCACAAGGCCACTGGCAGGGAGTTCCTTCTCACGAAGGTCATTAATACACACAACCACCAGTTCATGGTGAACAGCGAGAATAGAAAGCTCTTCCCAATAATCCTCATCTTGAAAGTCGGACAATACGAAAACTATGCTTCTTTTATGCTGTAGTTTGGCAAAGAAATCTAAAGCCTGCGCCAAATGAGTTTTTTCCGATTGACTATCAAAGGTCATAATATCTTGCAAAATTCTCATCACACCGCTTTTCCCCTTTAAAGGAGGCGTGTAACTTTCTACGGTATCACTAAAAAGCAAAAGCCCTGTTCTATCATTATTCCTAAGAGCAGCAAAGGCCATATGAGCACAAAAGATGGTCATAAGGTCTCGTTTGCTTTTCTCACCTGAGGCATAATCACACGATGCGGAAACATCAACTAAAAACATAATGGAGCATTCCCGCTCTTCGTGGTATCTTTTAATATAGGGCTGGCCACTCCTGGCCGTGACATTCCAATCTATGCTACGAACATCATCGCCACTTTGATAAGGGCGGACTTCATCAAACTCTAACCCGCGCCCCTTAAAGACACTGCGGTACATGCCGCTTAATAGATGGTCGACTTTATTCTTGCAGTTAAGCTGCAAGCGAATAAGTTCCAAATCAAGTGATTCAAGCATGATGCTTAGGCCTTAGTGGGTTTCTCGCTACGCCAACACGACTAAGGAATGGAGACTGTATCCAAGATATTTTGAATCAAATGATCCGAGCTCACCTTCTTCGCTTCAGCCTTATAGCTTAATGCGATGCGGTGCCTTAAAATATCAAGAGAAACACTTTTAATGTCTTCTGGAATAACGTATGAACGTCCTTTAAGCAGAGCTTCTCCCCTTGAAGCCAAGGACATGAATATGGACGCACGAGGCGAGGCGCCAAAACGAATCATTTCACTTTGATCCAAACCATATTCAGCTGGTTTTCGAGTGGCGTTCACGATATGAAGAATGTATTTTTCGAGGCTGCTATCCATATGAACCAATTCCAGTTTTTTCCGCATCTCCAAAATAGATTCGAGACTCAAGACTTGTTTAACATCAATTTTCTGGTCAGTCCGTGACATGCGCTTAAGCACTTCGTGCTCTTCATCAAAAGTTGGGTAAGAGACGCGAAGTTTAAACATAAATCGGTCTACCTGGGCCTCGGGCAAGGGATAAGTCCCTTCCTGCTCAATGGGATTTTGCGTGGCTAAAACCAAAAAAGGACTGGGGAGGGTAAAAACTTTGCCACCTAAAGTCACTTGTTTTTCTTGCATGGCCTCGAGAAGAGCCGACTGCACCTTCGCAGGGCTACGGTTTATTTCATCGGCTAAAACGATATGGGCAAAAATCGGACCTTGGTGAGTGCTAAACTCGCCATTTCCAGGGTTATAAATCATGGTGCCCGTCAAATCCCCAGGCAAAAGGTCGGGAGTAAATTGAATCCGACTGAATGTCGCATCCAAGCTTTGAGCAAGAGTATTCACCGTAAGGGTTTTGGCCAAACCGGGAATCCCTTCAATTAAAACGTGCCCGTTACACAAGAAGGCCAATATCAGTCTTTCAACTAAGTCTTCCTGCCCAACGATCACCTTGCCGATCTCAGCTCTTAAGACCTCTAATTGTTGGCTTTCTTTGCTAAAATCGATATTTTTATTGCTCATAGTTTTCTTGAATGATACAAGGGTAGGATAAGGAAAAAGGGCTATCATTCAACCCTAGCGGGTTGATTTCATGGACATTTTGATTTGCTTATACCGAAATGACAATTAATTCCTAGATAATTTGGAAAAAGGCCCAAAGAGTTATACTTTTGGGCCCATTTTGGAGA
>JADGBV010000243.1 GCA_015231345.1 Planctomycetota bacterium | reverse complement strand
TGAAATATGTGAAATCTAAATCTTAAATGCGATTATTACTTATCATGGAGATATTTTACCTTGTCCGACCCCGGGGGCCAATCTTCCAAATATACTCAATTCATGGAAATAACCTCACTAAAAGCTTTACATGCAAGCATGAAGGCACAGAACATTGACCTCCAATGCTTCGAGGCTAAATCTGGCAGAGCTTATTTCAATTGCCTATTCTCCACCCGGGAAGACACATACAGGTTATCATTTATAGCCATTACCGCCCCTAAGAAACATGCTCAAATTAGTATTTTCCCAGACTACGGTGTACTCCCTTGGCACTTTGAAGGGTTTATTAAGGAAATCAACAAGGACCTCGATTACAAATCTCCAATAGACACCCTCGAGTTTCTAAAACAGCTCAATGAGTCCATTCCGACCGAAGCAAGTAGAAAGATGAGTCCGACAGCCAAACAGATATTGCACCTGAGGCCTGAGCAATCAAACAGCAGAACAAGACGCCCCTATTTTGCTGGGTGGAAAAAGTGGAGAGATATGAGCAAAGTCACAGAGCGCAATAAGCTCAAAACTCTTATGCTACTGGGCCCGAGAGCGCTACAGGACAGCCTTGCAATGAATGCCAGTTCTATTTGGAGTGAGGTTGATTTAGGGAAGCTGTGGAGTCGAGAGTAGGTTCACCACACAACATTAGGAAATCCCAGACTAAGCTCTATCCTTATTGATGAATCGAATAGTCCCTTTATCAGAACATAACTCCCCTGGTGTCATTTCAACAATACCAGGACAACGGCCATCAGGAAGAAAATAGCTCAGTCGGACTTTGTCTGTACTGATAGGCTCATAAGTCGTCAGATGAACATCTACCCAAGGGCCTTCCTCAGTGTGCCTTGCCTGCAGCTTCAGAAAGTCTGGAAAATTGAATGAACTCATCTTTTACTCCTTCTTAATATTGACCCTTCGACCCCTAACTATCTCCTGCCCCAATCAAGAATAAAGAAAGAGAAAGGAACAGAAGATAGTGTTATTGGTTAGGGTTTAGTTTTTGGTTTGTCCGACCCCGGGGGACAAAAAACATACCTCAAGTTGGTAAAATATGTGAAATCTAAATCTTAAATGCGATTATTACTTATCATGGAGATATTTTACCTTGTCCGACCCCGGGGGATGTCCGACTCCGGATTAACCGGATTATTACTCGGCCTCAACAACAAATAGTTAATGCAAATATATATTATTGTAGCCATAAAGAAGACACTATTACAAATATATACTCCAGCTATTTCGCAAGATTCAAAATAGTTCATTGTGAGTTCTTCTTTATCATATAACCATACAACAACAGGACATATCATTATATAGATAGATCGGCACCATGCAGAACGCATAAAGCGAAAGCGGCTTAACAAATAGGAAACAATTAAAACTAATAAAATCATCGTTCTTACTCTTATGGCCAGGTACAATCTTCGGCATACAAATCATCAAGTTCTTCTTGCCATGCAGCAATATCATCTTCTATGGCAATAAGATCTGCAATTGCATTTCTCGATGCCGTTAAGGCTGAAGTATATGTAGAATAGGCAGCATCTGCAGCAGCACTAGCCGCTTCGTATGCTGCTTTTGTAAGCTGACAGTCATGACAAGGATCACCTTGTAAAATGATCATACAAGTATCGTATGCAACCTTAGCCGCATCTGCCACTTTATCAGCAACTGTCCAGGCTAATAATGCAGCTGCTGCTGCGGCGGCGGTTGTTGTTGCCGCCACAGCCGCTCCTAACTGAGCAGCTCTTGCGCCGGCCTGCGCTAATTCTAGAACTGAAATTTCTAAAGCTACCATCGTACAAGAACGCATGCCTCCAGGATCAACCCCATTCACTGCAAAATAAGCCATATACAAGCTCATTCCATCCTTGTACTGTAATCCAGCCATTAGAATACTGAGCATATTCATCCAATTCACATCCAAAGCCGTCCCCAACGGATCCCTCGAAACAAACCTCCCCAACTCCCCAGAATAGTACCGAGCCCTAAAATACATCATACCAAACCCAACATACTCAACTTTCAAAGGCTGATTTTTCGGGCCTAAAGCAGAAACACCTACATCAAGTTCCTGCGTGTTTTTTTCCAATATTGGCGAAAAACTTGCAGAGCCCCACATCGCATCGAAATCATCACGCGTTAGGGTTAGATCGGGCTCTACACACATTTTTGGCATAAAAGGATCTTATGCCGCAATTAAAGAGAAAAAGGGCTACTTCTTCGTTTTTCTTCTAAAAAGCAAAACAGGCACTTCCAGTTGCGGTAAAACCTGATTTTTCTGCTTTTCACGAGGGTGATGAGCGCGGTGAATACGAAAAAGGTCTTTAGAGTAGACCTTCGTATACACTTCAGTGGAACTTATCACAGCATGCCCAAGTAAAGCCTGAACGCTTGCCAACGGAGCTCCATTTTTGAGCATATGGGTAGCGGAAGATTTACGAAAAGAATGGCTGCTGGCCTTGGTGCGTATTTCACTCTTCTGCCTCAATTTTCGCACACAGGTTGTGATATATTTTGCACTGAGGCGTTCTCCTCGATAGTTCTGAAACAAAGCCTTACTTTCGGGTTTTTGTCGGTATTCAGCAATATATTTGGAAAGAAGCTCTCCTGCAAATTGCCCTACAGGAACAATCCGCCCCCTCCTAGTTTTTCCGGCATCTATACGCAGTGACCTGGCATCAGCATCAAAGTCCGACACGTCCAAAGCAGTCACCTCACTTCGACGCAAAGAGCATGAATACAACAATTCCAGAATAGTTCGATCTCGATAAACAAGTGGATTCTCTGAATTCGCGGGGATTTGAGCTAGAAGTTTTTCTGTCTCCTTTGTGCTCATAATATTCTTCGGCAAGAGCTTTGGTGTTTTTGGGTACTTCAGCTTATCGAATGGATTATGAATAATGACATCACGATCATGCATCCATGTGTAAAAGTGCTTGAGCACTGAGAAGTACTGCACCCATGTCCTCGAACTAAGCTTGGGTGCGCAAACAAAAAGCATAATTTCTTCTTTAGTTGCATTTCTTACTCCCTTTACTCCCTCCGATGCGAACGCCATAAACTTTACAAGAATATCTCCGTAACGCTTTATCGTGGAATCTGCCCGTCTCAACTTCATGCTGCCAATAAAAGAATGCAGCAAATCTTCGTCAGTCACGATTTTTCCCTGGGATGCGTATTGTGATGAATCGCCTGAAGACGATGAAACCCTTGCGTGATATAACGGGAAGTTGTTGACAGGTCTTCATGCCTAAGAAATTCCTGAATATAGCGAATATCAACCCCCTCCTCATCCAAATGCGTTGCTATGGAATAGCGAAAGGTATGCGGAGTTATAGTCTCCTTAAACCCACATTGCACTCCTGCCTCCTTTACAATGCGGTAAACCTGATAATCGTTAAGTGGAGCTCCTGTATAACATGACAGAAACAATTCTTCGCGGTCATCACGATTAATACGGGGCCACACATTATCACAGTAAAAGGCAGCAAAATGTGCGGCCATTTTCCCTACTGGAATCACCGCCTCTTTTTGCCCCTTACCTATAACCCTAATACTTCCATACCCCTCCTGAAAGTCTGATGCTTTTACCTGACTGACCTCACTTCTACGCAAACCACAAGAGTACAACAACTCAAGAACAACTCGATCACGAAAACCATTTACTGTCGTAAGGTCGGGAACAACAAGCAGCTTCTTCATTTGCTTCACACTCAATATAGTATGAGGTTCCTCAACTGGACGAGGAGGATCAAGTCGGGAAAAGGGATTTTTAAGCATCCAATCCTGACGCACTGCTTCCTGATAGAATGTTCCCAATATCCCAATTGCTGTGCGGATGGTATTTGCCTGAAGACTGCTTTCTCCCATGTGTTGAATATACTTTTCAGCATCACTCCGATTCACCTCAAGCTCAGTGCCCTCAAAAGCTATACCTTCCAAGTATCTCCAGAATCTTCGCTGAAATGCTTTCTCAGTAGCCAATGTGCCAGAGCTTTTACTCCGGATATGTGGCAGAAGTAGATATTTCTCAAAATATCCCCCGAATTTCTTACACACAAACACCCCCTCTTGACCCTCGGGTCACCCCTGACGAATAAGCCTTTTTCCCCGTCATTACTGGGCGTAAATTCGTTGACGAATTAAAAACGAATTTAAACGCATTTCGAGTCATTTTGACAAAACACCATCTTTTTCTTTTAATCGCCTTCTTATTTCATCTGGATGAGTAAGGTTTAAGGGAACAAGCAACTCACCAGGGGTAATCGTTAGTTTGTAACGGAAACCTCCTCGCCCACGAGCTGAGGCGATGGGATAAACGTAATCCATTCCAGCGAGTTCATTCATGCAGCGCCTGACTTTCGCCTCACTCCAGCTCGTCCATTCTCGAATATCACGACGATTAAAAAGAATATCTTCCCAGGCAAGCCCTTCCTTCTCTGCCATCAATCGAACTTTATCATAAATCAACCCAACCAATTCAGCGCTATCCTTCTGTAACTGCGAATAAGTGCTTTCAAAGATTTCCTTAGTTAACTCATAAGCACAGGCGTAATCATCAGCAGTAGACTCAAGGTACTTTGTCCCACCGCCTGTTGTTTTTAGTGACCTTTGATACTGATGCAGCAATGCAATATGGGCAATTAAAAATAAAAAGCGCTTGAAGTCTCGACGCATACGCGTTGTAGTATCGGGAAAGCCGACCCAGTCACGATAACCTATCTCCACATGATAAGGCTTTAAAAGGCGCTGGGCATTGTGATGAACACGCATCAAGGCATCATTATTCTTATGAACATCCCACTTTTCGGGAGAAAATAAATCCCTTTCGCGATCATGAATGCGACGTGTTTGTTCTCGCGATTCATCCATTGAAAGCTCAAAGACGCGAGATCGATTATCTTCAGTAATGGTATGAGTCGTACTATCCCAAACAGTAGCAGGGCCTTCCACTTCTTTTACAACTGTTTTACAGTTACCATCTTCGTCTTTTTGCACTACTGCAAGCGAGAGCTTAGAACGCGACATAAGCGAGCGCAAAGCAAACTCAGCTTCTTCCGCTCCGCTGCGTTCATCGATAATAAGCACCTTGTGCTTTAGACTTTCCATATAATAAAGCGACTGCCCAGAGATGCGAGAAAAGAACTCTACAGACTCAGGCGGGAATAGTGATATTACAGTTTCCATCATCGCTGACTTTCCGCTGGACGATGAGGATTGAATTGAGATATGAATGGGGAACTCGGTTATACGTCCCGTTGCAGATATATAGTGCAGCAATTTTTCTTTATCCTGCCCGATATAACCCAAAGAGTCAATGTCTTTAATAATACGCTTAAGCAATTTCTTTTGCTTCAAGAAAGCCAATGCTTCCTGCTTATCAGCAGCAGACATCACTACATCAGAAGCACCAACAGCTTCTTTTTGATTTTTTTCTTTTAACTGCCTTTCTTCAATCGCTTCAACAATACGAATCAAATCAGAATCTATCTTTGCTGATTGCTGAATGCATTTATGAGCTGCTGTATTCGCATAACCTTTACGAGCTCGGTCGCTATACAAATCAACCCGGTCAATATGCCTATGACCACCAGCCTGAAGTGTCAGGATTAATCGCATATTATCACTTAACTGAGCCTTAATTCCCCTCGCCTGATAGATGCTGCTACCAAAACGAAAAGAGGCTTGATCGTCGTTATATTCGATCAAGCCTTCTTTGGGTTCTGTGGATTCAATGGATATTTCTTGAGTCTTAGACTCAGGAGCAGGAGCATCATGGGATAAAGGCTTTGATTTTTCTTCTCCAAAATCAACAACTTCTTTCCTAGCCTGCATTAAAGCTTCAAAATCCTCCTTCTCGCCACCATTGCAAATGAACTCATTAGGATCATTAATGCCCTTGGGAAGCTCAATATAACTGATCTTAGCAGTTAAAGAAGAAAGTTCATTAGCTATCTTATCCATTGCCAGTTTACCTGAAGCATCATTATCGAGACAAAATACTATTTCATTAAAGCCCTGTTCTCGTAAGTATT
>JADGBV010000242.1 GCA_015231345.1 Planctomycetota bacterium | reverse complement strand
CCTTTTATGACCGTCCACTATCTTTTTCAAAAGGTGATACTAAAAGAAAAGAAGGCGGCCGAACAACTGAGATTCTTATTCGACCACTCTTCTCTCAGTTTTTTCCTGAACTTTCTGGGTTAATCCAACCTTTATCTGGTGAATTTGCCGGTTATAGAGAAGTCTTTGAGCAGATCCCTTTTCCCATCGGTTATGGAGTTGAAACGAGTCACCTTATAGATATCTCCCAAAAATGGGGCTTGGACGCTATTGCCCAAACAGATTTGGATCAACGAATACACCGTAACCAATCAACAAAAGGTTTAGGTAAGATGGCCTTTGGAATACTACAGACATTCTGGAATAGGCTTTATATGTATAAAAATATTGGCCCCGTTGAGCCAGAACACCTCATTATGCGACAAATCGATAAAAGTGAGAAGCACCATGAAGTCGTTGAGATTGATATCATAGAAAAAGAAAGACGACCTATGATAGATGTACCTGCTTACCGAAAAAAATATAAGCTCGATCCGTGATTCAAGTTAAAATCGTTCATCACCACCTTAAAACAGGTGGAGTGACTAAGGTTATACAATCCCAACTAAAATCCTTCATTGGACACCCCATTGAAGTTAGTTTGGTTGTGGGGGATGAGAATTCTATTAACGCTCCTCACAAAGAACAAATTGTGATTCCCGAGCTCAATTACCTTGAGAAGAACCTCAGTAAGGAGCAGCTCCATGAGGAATACACTAAGCTTCTGAATGCTTTAAGAAAAGTCATCAACAAAGATGACATCATTCATATCCATAACCTCAACTTAGGCAAGAACCCCTTGCTCAATTTGGCGATGTTGGAACTTCACAGTGAAGGCTACCGAATTATCAATCATTGTCATGATTTTGCTGAAGATAACCGACCTGCCAATATGCAGCACCTGGAAAAGGTTGTTGAAGGCTGCTTCAAGCAAAAACTGAAAGAGGTCATGTACCCCAAAAGCCACAAGATCAAATATGCTATAATCAATACAAGGGATCGCCAGCACCTTGAAGCGCAAGGGGTTTCACCTGAGTGTATTTTTGATTTTGCCAATCCTATTGAAATTCCTAAGCTCATTGACTCCAATCAAGCTCTTACGAAAGTGAAGTCGGATATGGGCCTTGATCAGAATGATAAACGCCCTCTTTATCTCTACCCTGTAAGAGTCATTCGCAGAAAAAACATTGGTGAGTTTATTCTACTTACAGCACTATTTCCTAAAAAAGCTCATTGGTGCGTCACTTTACCCCCTCAGAACCCCGTAGAAAAAGAAAGCTACGATGAGTGGAAAAGATTCTGTTTAGAGCAAAAAATTGAAACTCAATTTGATGTAGGCACCCGCTGTGACTTCGTTGAGCTTATGAATGCTGCTGAGCGTATTGTCACAACAAGTATCCGTGAAGGTTTTGGTATGGTATTCTTGGAGTCTTGGCTCTACAATAAAGGAGTCATGGGTAGAGATATTCCTGATATCACAGTTGACTTTAAAGATAAGGGGATTCAATTTAATCACCTCTATAACGAACTTATTATTCGAGGAAAAGACTTTGCTGCTTACTCGCAACAAGAACAAATGACTCTCATTTCAGAAATCATCGTTGATCCAACTCTCCAAGGCGATGTCATCAAGACTAACCAGTTAGATCATTTATTCGCTGAGGTTAAACCTGAATCCATTAAGCACAATCATGACAATATCGTAAATCACTATTCTCTTTCGTCTTACGGCCAAAACTGCAAAACACTTTATGAGAAGCCTTTTTAATCGTATCACTCCTTTAGAGCCTATTCCAACTCATACCGAAGCAAATTGTAACTTTGCCCCAGGGATGAAATGCATTCTTTTTGATGTCTACGGCACTTTGCTTATATCAACATCTGGTGATATTGGATCCACAGAGTTAAAAGGAGAAACTGCTCTAAAGAGCCTAAAGGAATGTGGTTTTGAAATCACCTCCACCTGCCCAGAAAATGAGTTAGGCAAAATTATCGTTGCTGAGTACGAAGAAGGCATCATACAGGTGCATGATCAATCAAGGGAAAAAGGCGTCCCTTACCCCGAAGTCGATATCGAAAAAATATGGCAAGATGTTGTGCGCGAACTTCAGGATCAAGACCTGATTATCTCCCCAAAAGAAGCTGATTTCAAAAAACTTTCCGTCACTTTCGAGTTTTACAATAACCCTGTTTACCCCATGCCCAATATGGCTAAGGTCCTCAACGATTTACATGATAAAAAGATGAAGCTTGGTATTATTTCTAATGCTCAGTTCTTCACTCCCATGTTGCTTAAGAATTTTCTAAATGCAGATGTGATAAACGATGACCTTCCGCTTTTTGATCAGAATTTATTAGTGTACTCCTTTGCTATTGGCAGAGCAAAACCTGATGTGTATCTCTATGAGCTGATGGCAAAAAATTTAGCCCAATATAATATTACTCCAAGCGAATGCCTCTATATCGGCAACGACATGCTTAATGATATTTACCCAGCTTCGAAAGTAGGCTTCAAAACTGTTCTTTATGCAGGGGACACAAGGTCTTTGCGCCTACGCAAAAATCATGATAAATGTGCTGAGCTCATTCCAGACTTTACCATCACAGATCTTAGCCAAATCAATAGTATTATTACAGGATAGCAAATGGATATCAGTCGACTCAAAGTAGGCATTCTGCACTCTCTCATCGGAAAAAATGATGGAGTTTCCATTGTTATCGATCAAACCCTAAAAACGATGGTAAAAATGATGGATATTCCTTTAGGGAATATCTTTTACCTAGCTGGCCACTCCCCTCCAAGGCTCAATACCACCTTGGATGATATCTTCTGGCATAAAAATGACCAGAATAAATATATTATGGACCATTACTCAGAAACCCCACCTGAAGGAATGGAAGATTATATTTTAGAGCACGCTTTATATGCAAAAAAAATCATTGCCGAATTTATCGAAGAAAATGAATTAGATATTTTTATCGCCCATAATAGCTGCCACCCTTCCAATTTTATTTTCGCCGTAGCCGTTGGCATGTATTTTGAAGAGCGACGAAAAGAAGGCATCATGCTTCCTAGATACCTTCTATGGTGGCATGACTCCCATTTCGAAAGAAGGCGTTTTAGCCAACCTAATGAGGTTGTAGCCAAATACCTCAAATACATACCAGGACCCGATGTCGACGGCATCGTTTTTATTAATTCTGAGCAACCAGAATTTGGCAAAAAGTACCTAGATGCTCAAAAGGAAGGAGATAGCGAAACCTACTTTAAAAGAAAAACCTGCATCATTCCTAATACCTGTGACATCCCATGGGATTGGAAAATAACCCAAGACCGAGGCGGCCCCCTTATTCCACCTCAAGACCAATACAATAAAACTTTTTACAAAGACATTGGTTTGCTAGATGAACTAGAGCAGAAAGGCTACACCATCGACGATGCTGTTATTCTTTTGCAACATACTAGAATTGTTGAAAGAAAAAGAATTGATATTGCCATAGACTATGCCGTCAAACTCTGTGAGAAATTTCATGAAGAAGGCGATAAGAAATGCGTTGTATTGCTTGTTTCAGGTCACTCAGGTGATGAACACGACTCTTATCGCGATACATTAGAAGACAAATTCAATCAACTTAAAGAGGAAAACGAACTCGTCAAGAAATCTGTTATCCTCAATTTTGGAGAGAGTCACATTCTTCCAAGTCGAGAAGTTTTGGTTAACCGCAAATTCTATGCTTTCGGCGATATCCCAAGCATTGTAGCTGCTTCAGGTGGCATTGGCACCTACTTCAGTGAGGTGGAAGGCTTTGGAAACAACTTACTAGAAATGATGGCTATGAGTTTACCTGTTGTTTTGAATAAATACGATATTTTCAAAAGCGACGTCGAGCCCTTAGGGTTCAAATTTGCTGCCATTGAAAAGTGTGAATTGAACACCAAGGCCATCGACCAAGGTTACCGGTATTTTTCCGACGAAGACTTCCGCGCCGAAACCATAAAACATAACTTGGAAGTCCTAGAGAACATGCTGAGTCATAGTGTTCTAGCCGATCAGCTTACCCCTCTGATTATCAATTTGTTCAAATACAAATAAATCTATTGATTTTCATCAATTTGTATGAGAATGGAGCCCATGAGTCAAAAGAGAAGAGTTTTAGTTGTCGATGACGAAAAGCTCATTCGAGATCTCATCACAAATCTTCTCACTAAGAATAACTTTGAGGTTATTTGTGCTGAGGACGGTGCTGAAGCTTTAGAATTATTTGAAGAAGTTTATCCCGATATTGTCGTGACCGACTTCAAAATGCCACGCATGGATGGCATTAGTTTTTTAGCAGCTCTCTGGGAAAAACACCCTAGCTTCCCAGTGATCTTCATGTCAGGTCACTTTAACCTTTCCGAGGAATTAGGAGTCTTAGCAGAGGGGTGCACCCGCTTCTACCCTAAACCTCTTGACCCAGAAGAGCTTCTTAGTGCCATTAACGAACTGATTAATAATTCAACATACAATCAATAAGGGCTTTTGACTAACTTGTTGATGCTTCAGCATAAACAGACCTTTACTCCTCACCAAGCTGCCACGACTTAGCTTCTAGCCAGCTTTATGACAATGATACACAAGGGCAGGTGGAAGATTTTTCCACACAACAGGGGAAAGCTCTACTTTAGGGAAAATCGTTTCTAATAATTCTCTAAACTTTTTTGCTTTTGTTAATTTCAATGCATGAACATAAGCAAAAGTAGAAAAGGTGCCACCTGCCGACATACTTTCGATGGTCGCTGCCAATAAGTCCTTCTGCAAAGATTCCGGAAAATTGGCCCATGGCAAACCACTTACAATCAAATCAACAGAGTCTAAGTTTTTCTGCTTCAATATTTCTGGCAATAAAGTTGCTGAGTCACAAATAAATTCTCTTTCTGGAAACTTTTCTACGAGCTCATCAACAAACATTTGATTCAATTCAAAAGCAAAAAAATGACGTTCTTCGATTTTCTTGAGAATCTCCTCCGTTACAGCACCTGTCCCTGAGCCATATTCAACCACAACACTTTCCTTTTCAGCAGGCCAATGCCGTAATAACTCTTTCGCCAAACCTTTCGAACTCGGCGCAATTGCACCTGTTTTCTGAGGGTCTTGAATGAGACCTTTTATAAATTTAAGCGACATTAAATACCAGATAAAGTTCGAGGCAATTATGCCGGATAAATCAGCGCACAAGAGGGGGCTGTGCTCGCAAAGATAAAAATATACTTTGTTCGATCCGCCGTAGTGAGTAGCCCACTCGACATCTATTTACAGACCGAACCAGCAGGCCAAATCAGGGCAGTTTGATTGCTATACCGAAGCAGAACGAGCATAGCAGTTGACTCAATAATTATACCAAGCCTTGACCCTCGTCTTTCATGCGTACAATAAAGCTGTACTTAATATGGAGTTCAGAGAATGGCTATCCAGACAACGTATTCTCATGCCAGGGCTAATTTTTCTAGTCTATTAGATGAAGCTAGTTTAAATAATGAGCTTATTGTTATTAATCGCAAAGACAAAGATGCTGTAGCCATGATCTCGCTTTCTGAATTGGAAGGGCTTACTGAAACTGCTCATCTTCTTCGATCACCCAAAAACAGAGACAGGCTCTTAACAGCACTAGAACGCTCAAAAAGAACTAAACGGAAGCCCATGAGCATTGACCAGCTATCAAAAAAGGTGGGCCTTGTTTGAAAACAATTTTTGAACCAGAGTTTCTAGAAGACTTGCAGTATTGGGTAAAGGAAAATAAAAAAATAGCACTAAAAACACTCTCTCTAGTTGACCATATCACCAGAGATCCATTTAGTGGAATTGGCAAACCTGAACCATTAAAATATCTAGGCTCAGGAGTTTGGTCTCGAAGGTTGACACAAGAGCATCGAATTGTTTACAGAGTTGAAAACGATTATATTTACTTCCTGCAGGGTCGCTATCACTACTAAAATTTAATCGCAACTCTAGCAATTACTGCAAAGCCTACGCTTCTCACCAAAGCCCTAAGTCTTTTATTAGGCTCCATTATTCCTGA
>JADGBV010000241.1 GCA_015231345.1 Planctomycetota bacterium | reverse complement strand
GAGAGGGATCTCAGGATGGGCAAGGTAAAACAAAAGGTGTCGGGTTGTTTTCGAGTTGAGAAATACGCCGAGGCATATTGTCGGATATCAAGTTACCTTCAGACTATGAACACTAAAGGGTATAATCCACTGGTAGCCATTCAGATTGCATTAGCTGGAAAAGCGGCATAGAGGGGGTGAGCAGTTACGGAAAAAGTTATAATAACAACAGAACATTTTCATGTTAAGAATGAAAAACACATGAATAAGGGATTTTATAATGTGTTAATAAAAAAATCCAAGTTTTTGTGTTAAACTTTTCTCTATAGCATTCGTAAACTCTTATAAGACCTGAAATTTTAAAGTTATTTGTAAAAGGATGGACATGGACACTAGCAATCTATCAAGAAGAAATATTCTTCGCGGAGGTGCTTTAGCAGCTTCTTCGCTTTTGATTTTACCTAGCTGGGCAGCTGGCAAGGGCGCCTCGCCTAACAGTAAAGTGAATTTGGCTTTGATAGGAGTGGGTGGCAGAGGTAATGCTCCGGTAAATGCGCTCAGGCACGAAAATTATGTTGCCTTTTGTGATGTAGACGACGAGAGAGCGGCCAAGACTTATAAAACATACCCAAAGGTCCCTAGGTTTAAAGATTACCGGGTGATGTTTGATAAGATGGGTAAGGAGATTGACGGTGTTGTAATCACTACACCGGATCATATGCATTACCCCATTGCTCTGTGGGCATTAGCCAATGGCAAACACGTATACTGTGAAAAACCACTTACACGTTGTATTTGGGAGGCTCGCGAACTTAAAAGAATCGCCAAAGAAGCTGGCGTCATTACTCAAATGGGTAATCAAGGTCATACGTATAATGGTGTTAGGGATTTTCAAGAATGGCATAAAGCGGGACTCTTTGGCGAAATCAAGAGGGTTTATCAATGGACAAACCGTCCTGTGTGGCCACAAGGAGTTTTAGAAAGGAAGAATAACAAGAAAGTGCCTTCTACACTTGACTATAAGCTCTGGTTGGGTGTTGCTCCTAAAAAAGCTTACGATGAAGATATATTACCCTTTAATTGGAGAGGGTGGTTAGATTATGGTGCAGGTGCTGTAGGTGATATGGGCTGTCATATCATGGATGCAGCTTATACTGGACTTGGGTTGTCTTATCCTGAATGGGTAGAAACGAAATTCGCAAGTGAATACACTGACGAAACCTTTCCAAAACAGACAAGGATTGATTACCACTACGCAGCCAAAGATTCTAAGCCAGCAGTGCATGTGACTTGGCAAGATGGTAAATTGTTGCCTGATGAGGAAATTCCGAATTTGCCAGATGACTTTTATAAAAAAATGAAAGCTAGTAATGGCACCCTATTCGTTGGTACTAAGGGTACGGCTTATACAGACACATACGCACGCTCAGTTAGAATTTTCCCACGTGAAACCTATGTTCAGGTGAGAAAAAATGCTCCCCCGCAAACATTGCGAAGGATTAAAGGTGGACCGCATATTGAATTTGCTAATGCTATTCGCGAAGGCAGGGAAGCTAGTTCAAATTTTGACTACGGTGCCCCATTTACTGAGGTCGCTTTGCTTGGCTTAGCTTCTATTAGAGCCAAGAAACGTCTTTATTACGATCCGGTGAATATGGCATTCAAGAACGCACCTGAATGCAATCAGTTACTTAGAAGTAACTACGAGTATAATAAGGAATTCTTGCCAGGTTAGTACTGAGTCTTCTGCATTTTGGTGCAGAGCAGGACTTTATTAATGTGATTGGGTTATACCAATCACATTGATAATTTACCACAAAGGTATCGTATACCATTATTGAGGGATTACGATCACCTCAGCATCCAGATGCTGACCTTCGAGCCACTGAATCAGTTCTTTTTGTTTCAAATCAACAATGATTTTTCGAAGGGAACGCATTCGTACTATTTGTGGAACTTTCTTTAGTGGTGTGCCGCGACAGTCGAGACTGAATAGATCCAAGCCGATTAGAAAATCATCATCGACCATGTCTGGGCATTGGATTCTCAAATGCCTGGGCCGTAGAAGCCTTAAAAGACTTCGTTTTAGTATATTAGTATTAATTAGTCCACCGCCACGTAGAGTTAATTCATCTTTTTGAGGAGCAAAGGTGAGTTTGCCGTCTATCCAGTCTATATTCAAAAACTCCAGCACACCTTTGATTATACCGGCTTTCTCCTGCTTATTGCGACGTCGGGCAGCAAAATCGTAAGTGAGACTTTTCTCTACGCCCTCACCATTGTTGTAGGGCGTCAGTATGGACTGAAATAGTTGGATGTAATCCTCTGCCGAAAGATGAGCGTCATCATTGAGGAGAGGTGCATATTCCTGACTGAGTTTCGTGAGCCCTTAAGCTGTTTAAAACCGAGTTTTTCCATTGCGATCAAGGTATTGAAGTCCTGGACGATAAAAGCGTACCATGCCTTTTGTAACCATGCATTGCTCTTAGGGTCCTGGGTATGTTTGGCTGCATCTCTGGCCATGTCGTAGAGAAAGGCAAACAGCTCCTTTCCATTGATTTCTCCTTGCCCATACTTTTTGGGCCTAGAAAACAGGTGTGTTTGAGCATGTCGCTACTCAACTGGTCCACTAATTTTTGGGTGGCATCCCTTTCTTGTAGGTATTGCCGGGATGCGGTTTCAGCTTTAGCTCGGAGCCTTTCAGCTTCATCTTTTTTCTCCGATAGAACCGCAATAAAAATGCTTAGGGCGCCAAAAAGTAGCACGATGAAAATGGAGGCCATATAATGGAGGCATTTGTAGCGCCGGTAAAACCTCAACCAGTCCAACCAAAGGTTGTCATTAGCTTTTGGCGCTAAAACCCAACTTTCGGACATGACTATCGGTCTGTCTATGTACTCCCTGAGAGCCCTACTGAAAGATCAGTCTCTGGATCCCCTGGATTATCCCAAATTCACCGTAGATAATTTTGGTATCCGTGCCATCGATTACTGGGAGGGTGGTCTTCCCAAAGAAGGACTCGATAGTCCTAAGTATATGGAAAAAGTACGGAAAAGCGCTGACTTTCTTTCTACCTGGACGACTCGACTGGTGGCATATGTCGTCAGGTAATCACTTTTTACAAAACCCACTTCGTCACCCTCGTAGAATGGTTGAAAACCGTGTCTAAGGCAGCAAAAGGATCGGTTTAGAGTGGGGCATTTGCTCTTGGATTGCCGACGGCTTTGAAGGCAATTTCGAGGCTGCACTGAAAAGTACTGCATTACTTTTTTTTCATGTATACATGGCTTTTTACAGATAGGGCATAGACTATCCTGTAGTTCTCTATATTATTTACGGATTTTTTATCGTTCTAGCAGCATGCCAGATAGCATTAATCACATCTACCGACTCGACGATATTTTTTCCGGGCAAAAATTTCATTTTAAAATCGAAACCCAAACCTATGCCGTCATGCCAGAGGGAGAGGGCTGGCCCATTCCCATGGATCAAGCACATACTCATGATTACTCTGAAATTATGATTATTTTGGGTGGGACAGGGAAGCATTACGTGGATGACTCTATTTACGATCTAGCTCCTGGTGATATCTTTGTCATCAATGGGACTGTATCACATGCAATTAGTGATATCGAAAATTTAACTGTCTGTAATATTAATTACGACCCCTCGGAAATCCTTACTCAGTGCTCAGAACTTCGCGCACTCAGTGGATTTAACGCCATGTTTTTATACGGTTTAACGTCTAAAAGTAAAGATTTTGTCAATACTATTCGTTTGAATAAGGAGGAATTATCTTGGCTAAAGCTCAAACTCGAATTGATTGAACGAGATTTTATAGACAAAAAAATAGGTTTCGAAACATTGATATTTGGCGAACTGCTCACTATTTTAGTCAAATTATCTCGTGTTGCTACTGACTTAAAGGTTCTTGAGTTTTCTCCTAAGCTAAGACTATACGACTCTGTCGAGTACATTAAATCACATTACCGGGATAAGATTTCTATCACCGAACTTGCAGCTAAGGCTCATCTTTCTCTTAATCAATTCTCAAAAGTTTTTAAAGAGAATTTTATGATGACTCCCAAAGAGTATATCATACAGTATCGAACCAAGCAAGCCGCCAATGATTTGCTGGAAAGCGACCTGAGTATCACACAAGTCGCTTTTAAACACGGCTTTACTGATGGCAATTACTTCACCAAAGTTCTCAAGAGACTAAAAGGATGCACTCCCAAAGAGTATCGAGGGCGAGGGCTTTCTTCCTATAAGGGCTAGGGTTGGCTTGAAGCTAATGCTGCAATTTCATCAGCTACGATAAGAACTACATTGGGGAGATTCTTGCTTTGCGGTTCTTGAGGTGTTGACTGTATTGATAGGGGCATAAGAGCCATGATTATAGTTATCACGCAAAAGGGTGATGTGCTGAACCTTTTTAGCTTTTTTAATTTTGTTAACATGGCTTATTCTTAAAAAATGGGTTAGATGCTAGATGAGTTTACGTGAAACCTCATGTGTATATTAACAACTAATTCCCAAATTACTTAAATAACTTGAAGGGATTATTGAAATTATATGGTCTCTTTTTGTCGAGCCTGTTGGGTTTAATCAGATTGCCTTATGCCAATTCCAGAAATTGTTTGTCAGGCAATTTGTTTCTATGATTGGTCTTACTGAACGATGTTGGATGGGCCAAGCTCTGTTAAAATTCCTATAGGGCGCTTTTTGTTTTTGACATTCCTTTTCCACTCTAAACGCAATGTCCGTTCTTGAGCTATCACAGTTAATTTCTTCAAGAATTTATCAAGTTTGGCGGGGTCGTCTCTAACTAAAAAGCCATCGAGAGCAAAATCATTCGTTTTCTCCATCCATTTTTCTAGCTTTTCCCGTAAAGCAATAGCTTCATTTTTATAGTCAGGGTCTTCTATTAAATTATTTAGTGCGAAAGGATCATTTTTAGCATCGTATAACTCTTCCACGACTCTATAGTCTAAAAACTCTTTTCTTTTTCTGATCTTTGCATCATCTTTTGCTAATTTTCCAAAGGTCTTGTACGAGCGATAATGTCGACATTCGAATATGGATTGATGTTTACCCGTGCCCCATGCATTGAAAATATAGATGTAATCTTTCGTATGAACGGCACGCATGGTACGAGGCATAGCGGTTGGGCCTTCGTTGTGCTGTACAAATACGGCATCGCGCTCAGTCTGAACTTCCCCCTTCAATAAAGGTAAAATGGACTTTCCTCCCAGTGGACCAGGTGCTGGGGTCTTGGTAATCTCCAATATAGTCGGCATGAAATCCACTGCTGAAATCATATGCTTCTTGTCTATGGCACCTGCGGGTACAACGCCTGGCCATACCACGATCCAAGGCGTTCTAACCCCTTGGTCGTAAAGATTCGATTTTGAAAAGGGAAAAGCCATGCCATGGTCTGAGATGAACACAATAATCGTGTTCTTGCGGTGACCTCTTTGCTCCAGGGTACTCAAGACTTCTCCTACTGTATCATCACCACGTCGCAATGTGCTGTAGTAATCCGCCACTTCTTGCAAAAACATTTTGCTATCTGGAAGCATGCCAGGGACAGAAACCTCTTTGGCTTTGTATATTTTCGATGGTGGAGACTTATCAAAACCCTTCTTGGTCAATTTTCCTCTAAAAAAGGGAAGGTGGGGGTCTTTGACATTAACCGCTGCATAAAATGGTTTGCCACTTTTCTCAGCTTGTTTTAGCAATTCCACAAAACTTTTTCGGTACGTTTCTGGTGTCCTAGCCGTTGATTTCGTGAATGAATCATCGTAATCCCAGTATTTTGAAGTATTATTTGTTGGGGTCGAATCAATCACTTTCTCCACAATACCCGTAAAGTACCCGTTTTTCCTTAAAGCTTCGGGAAGTGTGTCTTGTGGATAATCTACGCTGAAAAAACCGATCATTCCACTGTTGTGAGGGTGCTGTCCAGTCTGAAATACATTTCTGGATGGACAACAGCTTGGAGTCTGAATATAAGCGTGCTGAAAACGCATCCCAGCTTCGGCCAAAGAATCCATGTTTGGAGTGACCTTTGGTACTTTGGCACCATAAGAATCCATGGAATCG
>JADGBV010000240.1 GCA_015231345.1 Planctomycetota bacterium | reverse complement strand
CGAATATTTTAACAAGAAACAAGAAAAGGGTTTCTATTGGCACCAGTTCTCACGAGATTATCATAACTAACATTAAAAAGATCTGTGCGGTCACCCGATAGATCCAAATCTCCGGAACTCTTCTTGGCATTGTGGCACTCAAGACAATTGCGATCCCAAACTGGTTGTATGGTATCGTTGTAGCTGAAAGCATAATTACCCTGTGGCCAAGGAGCGCCATTCATCTTCTGAACTGGTTTTTGTAGAGCAAGAATACGTTCTCTACGGTTAACTGGTGTTGCGCGAGTTCGGTCGTTATGGCAACCAGTACAGCTTTGGGTTTCACCCGGCATAAACTGGGCATACGTACGCATGCGATGAATCGCACGTCCCTCGGCATCGAGTGCTAAAAAAATCAAAGGCTTCAAGGCTGGAACCTCAAACATTGCCGATCCGTCTTCTTCCACTTTCACTGTTGAAATGGTTTTCTTAGGTTCCATTGTTGCTCCGGCACTCACAACCGGAAACTGCCAACAGAAAGCACGATTCTTATTGAAACCTTTATTATCCTTTCCTAAAACCTCTACAATTCGGATGGCATTAATATCCCCCTTCTTTAGAATCCCGTCTTCAATCTGTTTTTCCAACCCATGATACACGTCCTGCATGATAATCTTTGCTGTTTGAGGAGAATCTTTCGGCAAAGAATTGCCTGTGATGGGCTCACGTTCACGTGACTTGATCGGTACGGCTGTATAGAAACCAAGGCTACTTCCGGAGAGTTCCTGATATTTATTCAGGATAGTTACCACCTCCTCGCCCTCATAATCACTGATTATAATGGAGCCATTCTTTGAGACAAGAAAATGACTCTCATTGATCGGGTATGGATGTTCGTACTTATTGCCATTGGTTAAAATTCTCTTGATCCCTTCTGTGTTGTTTACCCCCATGGCTCGATCTATAATACCAATCTGCCCACTGATTGGGCCGCCATGCCCGGTTAATGTTGTGAGTATCTTGTGTGTTCCAGGTATACTGATTGCATCGGCAAAGGTGGCTGGTTTAAGAATTCGGTTTCCATAGATGTGGGTGAGTCCAGTTCCATCGGAATTTTGGGCCCAGAGTCCTTGGCAAGGGATCTGAAAGCGATCGACGTATTCCCAACGGCAATAAAGAATCTTTCCATCGGACATGACATGAGGTGTTATATCGCTCAAGTAATTTGCAGAGAGTCGCACGGCCTCTGTTGGATTACCGTGATCATCCAGATTGAGGCGATACAAAACGGCTGAAGAGGAATGATGGCAATAAGCAAAGTTACTGTCACGGTCAGATAAAAAAGCAATACCACCATCAGGTAGCCAGATGCCATTGAAATTATTGGAAGGATGGGTCGTAAGCTGCTTAAGCCCTGTTCCGTCAACATTGATCTGATAGAGGTCATAATTTGTTTGCTGGTCTTTCTTCCAGCTAAAGAGAATGACCTTACCATCGTAGGAGAGTTCGCAGTCGAGAATTTGCCCTTTTTCTGCATTTACTAGCTGTTTGAATGTACCATCCAAATCAAAACGGTAGAGTCCTCCCCCAGGCTGAAAGCCTTCGTTAAAGTAGGTATAAATGTGTGTACTTTTAATGAAATTACGAACAACCACGACCAACCCGTGTACATCACTCTTTTTAAAATTTGCCATAGTCTTAATGCGTACTTGCAATTTTTCTTCGGGTGTCAATAGGCGAGGCTGTGGTATATAGGGTTTGGTCAGCAAAGTACCGACAGCCAGGTAGTCTAGATTAAAGCCGCCCTCTACTCGCTTTTGCCTGATGGCAATGGTGTTTGGCCCTTTACGCAAAGTGACAGAAATGATTTTGTGACTCCACAGTTTCCAGCTCTCTTCGGTTGTGGCAAAATCGACGATTTGTTCTTTTCCGTTGATCTTTAATATGCATTGCGAGCTGCAGTGTCCGGCTGAATAACGTAAGGTTATTTTTCTCTCACCACCTTCTCCTCCGTCAACTGTAAATGTTGCCCAGTCTCTATAGTTGCCATAGAAGCCCTCCAGAAAACCTTCACCACTGTAACCCTCGTGCCCAGTTTGCTTGTGTAGCCTTCCGCTAAACTGAGCATTTTCTGCTTCGTATTTTACTGAATCTTTATCGTTTTCGGGAATTGTTCCTTTTGCTGAAAACCATATTAGGGCTGTGAATAGCATAATGTCCAAAACACTCTTGCATTTCACTCTGGGGTTCTTCCATTTTCTATTCATCCTTTTCACCTTATTTGGAAGCTGTCAATCACTCGGATGACGACATCAGCCTTACGATGTTTTTCAATCCGATTCAAGGCAAATTCTTTCCATTTTGGTATTACTATAAGTTTAGGTGATTCGATTTCTATTGTTTTCGGAGCGATTTTAAGTTCATCAGGCAAAATATGAGGTCGTCTCTCTGGCGTCGATTGGGCAAAAGACATCCTTATCATGCTGACTATAAGGCCCAAAAAGCATGTAAATATCAAAAAAAATCTATTTAGAGCAAGCTCCATTATTTCATTCCGTCTATAACTATACTTTTCGAAGTGGTTATTATACTCGATATCCCTGACAAAAGACATATCTATTTTGTATATTTAGTTGTTTATTTTACAGAAATGCAGAATGGAGGCTAAGTATTGAAAAATCAATGGACATGCTATTTCTCTAAGCCCGTAGGGTTCACTTATTCGAATATATGAACCCTACGCTGTATATTTGATGCGTTTGCCCTGGGAACGGACAGGGCGTACGCAACAAATAAGAATAAGATGGCTGTTACGTTTTGATTCGATCTGATGTGTAAGTGAATAAGGAGAGGATTCATGACAATAAAACATTCTACCATCTATTTGGGACCTGAGAAAAATGAGTCAGGTCACGACTTTAAGCTTTTAATTCCAACACATTTCAGTTTGATCGAATTATTGGTCTCTGTGGCACTGCTAGCTGTTCTAGTCTCTTTGCTTCAGCCTGCTCTCAATAACGCCTTGCAAGCATCTAAACGCTTGGCTTGCTCCCATAAACAGATGGGGATTGGAGTGGCAGGAACGATGCACATGAATGACTACAACGACCATATGCCCCTTGTCAACATCGAAAAAGGCTTTTCTCACCTTGTGAATGTTTCAAATCACAAAATTATCGATGACAAACTGCTTGGGTATGTGGCTGCTCTATCTGACTACATGAGTATCGACCTCAGTAATATCGCATCAAATAATCTCGATAAGTATATGAAAAACCCCAAAAATATGGAGTTATTTAGAGCATTCCAATGCCCCTCTGAAGACCGGGATATGTTTGTAAAAGTCATTGAAGCTTCTGAATTTAATAACGGTCACTTAGCAAGCCAATCTTACACTCACTACGGAATGAATACTTCCATTCTTGGAATCGGAGACCCGAATAACTCCGTTGACAATAGACTAGGAGCTGATATGAACCTCATCATATCACCAACCAGCACTTTGCTTTTCACAGGCACCCAAGGCAATGGGTCAGGAGGTTTGAACGGATTTAACTTCTTTGGTCATAAAAATAATAGTCCGACCCTAGGGGACCTTGTCATGAAAAAATTGAACACCCACAATCGGCTGGTCTATGAAAGGCATAATGACTTGAGCCTAAATATCATGTTCAGTGATTTTCATACAGAAAATGTACACCTCACAGATTTTTATTCCGTAAAATTATCAAATTAGCTCATCTATACTTATAATTAAGTGATGGAATCTGACTAAATCGTCTAGTCAACAGCAATATAAAGCTTTCGTTTACTTGTTTCTTGTTAAAATATTCGATATCATCATATCATCCCAACACCTCAGTCTTCGTATTCCTTTGTGATCGTTCATTTCAAGTACCTTCTCACATGACACCCATAAGTTCAAACTAAAGAGAGAAACGTGAATGACGAAGATTCCATAAATAAAGACCGGCTGAGAGATTTTTTTCATGCTTCCATGGATGATCAGCACGAGTTAAAGGACAGAATCGAACCCAAGCCTCATCGGTATGTGATTCGACAACGGATAGGGCAAGGAGGAATGAAAAATGTCTATCGGGTCTGGGACCCATTGATTGGAAGAGAAGTCGCCTTTGCAACCTTAAGATGCCCAGATCACGAAGAATCATTTTATCGTGAAGCACATCTAACCGCAAAACTCGACCATCCAGGTATCATACGCATGTATGAAATCGGATGCGACCAAACCCCCTACTTCACGATGGAATTGCTATCTGGCCAAACCCTAGATAAATTAATAGCCACTTCCTCATTGAAATCATTGCTTCATAATTTTTTAAAAATTTGTGATGCAATCTCCTATGCACACCATAAAGGGATCATTCATCTCGATATCAAGCCAGAGAATATTCACATAGCACCTTTTGGAAAAGTGACCGTGTGTGATTGGGGCATTGCAAAGATCATCGACGAGGAATTTAGAGACGAAATCTTAAACCAAGACACTCTGAATCACGCCACCCTTATGGGACACATAAAGGGAACCCCCGGTTTTATGGCTCCCGAACAAGCTAATGGTCGTGGTGAAAAAGATGTTCGAACCGATATCTATGCCCTTGGAGCCATTCTCTATTTTATGATCACCAAAAAAGCTCCAGTCAAGGGTGATAGCGTATCTGATATCCTTGAAAAGACACGAAATGGAGACATCTCTACTCCAACTCAGCATCAAGGCCTTTCTTCCGTATCCATGAAAGCATTGAGTTTCAATCCAATGGATCGATACAAAAGCATCGAACTTCTAAAAGAAGAAGTATTACGATATTTGAATGACCACCCCACTTTGGCTGAAGACGCTCACTTTATCAAGCAGTTCGAACTCTTCTACAAGAGAAATAAAGTTCACTGTCGATTCATCATACTAGGAGTACTGATGGTGATATTATTCAGCATCATTCATATATCTTCGCAAAACAGGAGTTTATCAGAGACAAAAATAGCTTTGGCTTACGCACAAGATATGAAGAATGCAGCCATCAAAAACCTAAACAGATTAACAAAGCAAATGGAAATCACAAATCAACTCACCATGGACAAGAGTGATTTATACATCAAAAAATCCATAGATTATCGATACCGTATGTATTTTCTGAACCCAAAAATGTACTCTAACCAAGCCAAAAAGTTGCTCTATGCTGCCAACGAAATCTATCCAGGAAAAGAGAGAGCACTAAATTTCATCATCGATATTCAGTTCACTCAGCAACACTACCGAGAGGCCCTGGACACTATGCAAAATCTTGGGCGACCTATGACTCCAAGGATGCAAGTCTATAATGACTTTATCCAGGAACTCAATGGAGAATTAAACCTATCCCCCCCAACAAAAGCATTAGTACTCCTTTTTGAAGAACTTCAAAAGGTTCCAGAGGAAAGCCATCACCTCTTGGAGCGTTTCTTGGTTTATGATCAACTATTAAGAAAGGAACACCGAGATTATGAGCCTCTACTTCACCAATTGATCAAAAGTTGGAACCCCAACGTCAATTTCAATCTAAAATACGATAAAAATCAACATTCGCTTAAGGTTCAGGGAAAAGAAATATCCATTCTCCATTCGGACACTAGGCTTGGCTCAGGCAAGTCTTTATTAAGGTTTATAAAAGTAAAAGACCTTGATATCAGTGGAACAGCAATCAACACCTTAAAATTGACACAGGGTCTTAATCAATTACAAAGTTTGAATATCGCAAAGACTCCCATCAAGCATTTAGCCCTACTCAAAGACCACGTGTCTCTAAATAGGTTGCTCGTTTCTCAAGAGCAGTTTTCCAGTAATCAATTAAAAGATCAGGTTCCCAAAGGAATCCATATAGAATTCATTGAGGAAGGTGTCGAATAAATTAGAGTAAGTTGTTCCCTCAGGATCTTCGTCCGTCTAAAGCTCCGTCATCGTACGGATATTTTTTACTTCTTCAATCATTCGGTTGCGAACCCGGGAGCGCAGTGTCCGCACAGAAGCAGGTGTGATACCCAAAGAACTAGAGATGTCATGGGTCGATTTTCCCTTTAGGGATAACTCAAAAACCGTGATCTTTTAATTGATTACTG
>JADGBV010000023.1 GCA_015231345.1 Planctomycetota bacterium | reverse complement strand
GAGAAAAAAATAATCCGGCTTCTCACAAAATAAACGAGCCTAGGTAGGGTTGGATAATCAGTATGCCAAATTAGTTTCTACTTACTACAAGGAAGCATGCGTACTGAGTAGCGATACGAATCTTTTGAAAGCTGGTAGGCTTTAAGAGGAGTCGCTCCCCAGCTATTATTCCCTCCAACTCCAGTTTGCTTCAGATCGATATTAAGATGGATATGAGCAGAGCGTTTCATTTGAAAAGAGTATTTGGCCTTGTTTATGACATTCTGATTATAATAACGAGCCGCAAAGGAGAACGAAGAGCTTCCTTGAATCAGCCAGCCGGAGCCATCTTTCCGCGTCATGCGTAGCCAGCGTGTGTCTTTACGATTGCCATTTTCTTGTGGTTCGGAGTAATCAACCCACATATCGTCAACCATTGTTGAATACAAACCAATATTTTCAAAAGATCTGTCACTGTAAGTTGGCAATGGTCCACGACCATAGTAATTGACATGCTTCATATCTTCCGGAAGAAGAAGCTCCATGCCTTTTCGCAATGGGCCATTAATATTTTTAGGAAGTTTTACGTCATTTTCAATATTCATCATCCCATTGGGGTAAAGAGTATACGTGACAGAATACGACATCTTTGGGTCGGGCATAGAGCCTGAAAAAGTGAGTGAGACACTGGATTCATAACTCTTATTCACAGTGAAGTCTTTGAATTGAGGGCAATATGCTTTAGCATATTTTTTATTGGAAAGACGGTTTTTACCTGTTGATGGGCGATCATTATCAGTGATTGCACGCCAAAGATTAACCATAAAACCACGCTTGATGAGTTCTTTACCCTTATGCTTATAAGAACTGAGTCCAGCAATGGCATCAAAACGAGCACTAAAATCTTTACCAGAGACAGTACACTCACCAGCTGACTTAGTAAGCTTGAGTGCCGGTAGGGATGGATTGTATTTTGGATCAGAAAGTGAAGCCCCCTTTTGCAGAAGAAACTGCTCCCAGGCAAGACGATGTCCCTCTGGCACCAAAGTATTATAGCCTTTCTTTGCATAAAAATTCATATTTAGAAAGACTTCTTTGCCTTGATAAGAAGCTAATGAGGGAATATTGAGTTGAAACTCCCCTTCCCCATGAGCTACTAAGTCAAGTTTAGGAAGTTTGCCTGAGTGCTGGACCTTGCCATCTATGACAAGTTCCCATTGCCCTGAAAGAAGCTCACTAACTGTAGAAAAATCAAACCAGTTTTTGACGTTAAAAATCCCTTTAGACAAATCAATAGCTGATATATGTACATTACGATGAACATATTTTAAAGCGTAGAACCCTGGGTGAGGAGTCCGGTCAGATGCGACAAGTCCGTTCATGCAGAAGTTGTCATCATGACGAAAATTCTTTTTATCTTCCCACCATCCTCCATAGGCAAAAAAGTCATTTTTAACTGGGCCAACTCCTTTAGGGTGAGCAGCATTTTGAGGCACTGATTGACGAATTCCTTGGTCTGCGAAATCCCATACATACCCCCCCATATGACTTTTATTTGAATATATGGTATCCCAATACTCTTTCAGGTTGCCATTACTATTTCCCATGGCATGTGTGTACTCACAGAGTATGTGTGGACGAGCTTGATCTTTTCCCCAATCTGGTCCAGCATACATGCGTGAAGTCATATCTGCTGCATTATTAGAATACTCGGAGTGAACAGGTCGGTCGGGATGCTGTTTATTTAGCCAATCGTACATGGCTTGAGGTCCAGCACCTTTGCCACTTTCATTACCAAGGCTCCAGATAATGATGGAACAATGGTTCTTATCCCTTTCAGCCATGCGTACGATACGATTCATTTGTGTGGGGATCCATTTTTCTTGACCTGATATTTCTCGTTTTCCATGACATTCGAGATTACATTCATCCATAACATAAATTCCGTATTGGTCACATAGAGCGTAAAAATAGGGATCGTTAGGGTAGTGACAGGTTCTTACAGCGTTCACATTGAATTTTTTGAAGAGGACAATATCTGCAAGCATGCTTTCTCTTGAGATGGTGTGAGCCGTATCGGGGTCGTGTTCATGTCGGTTGACTCCTTTCATAATAACAGGCACACCGTTAACTAAAAATTCCGGTCCTCGTATTTCAATTTCGCGAAAACCAACCTTCCAGGGAATCATTTCTATCAATGTGCCATCTTTACTGAGAAGACTAAGAAGAAGGGTATAGAGACGAGGATGTTCAGCATTCCATGTCTGAACACCGCTGAGATTTTTACTCCACTGCGTTTCAGAGTTAGCGGCAATACTTTCATTGATAATTTCCTTGCCAGATGGGTCAAGCAATTGCAGTTTGAGTTTTGAGCCTGATTGAGGATTAATGATATCAGTGTCAATACTAAGAGTTGCGTTGCTGTAGGTATCGTCCAGATCGGTATCAATTTCGAAATCCCTGATATAACTAGGTGCACGACTCCATAAGTAGACATCACGGAAAATTCCAGCTAAACGCCAGAAATCTTGATCTTCAAACCAAGACCCATTACACCAGCGGTAAACTTCCACAGCAAGAGAGTTATTACCAGTATGAATATATGGTGAAATATCAAACTCTGCTGGCGTACGACTTCCCTCGCTATAGCCTACTTTTTTTCCGTTAACCCAAATATAGAAGGCTGAATTCACTCCAGCAAAGTGAATAAGGGTTTTACGTGAATTCCATGACTCGGGCACATTAAAAGTCGTACGATAACTTCCAACAGGATTGTATTGGGTTGGAGCTTCAGGGGGATTGCCCGGATGAGGGTATTTAATATTCGTATAAATAGGAGTTCCATAACCATGGATTTGCCAATTTGAGGGAACGGGAATCTGGTCCCAAGAGCTATCGTCATAAGCTGTCTTGTAGAAGTTCACAGGTCTTTTAGAGGGGTTTTCAGACCAATTAAACTTCCAAGAACCATTGAGAAGTTTGTACCAGGGAGATTCACTCTCACTATTTTTAAGGGCTAAAGCCTCCGTGGGATAGGTCATCATTGTAGTGTGGGGCTCTTCCGTACCCACCTGAATCACGGAAAGATTATTCCAGTTATCCTTTGCTTCTAAGGAAAAAGCAGTGATTCCGAAGAAAAGGCTGACAATTATGAGAAAAAAAGAGTCTCGCTGTTTCATATCAAATCTCAAAAAAAGATGAAGTTAATTATTGGTATCTCTGCTGAATTGAGATATTGATAAAAAAACAAAATAATTCTAAAAAAAATGTGTATTTCTAATCAGCAATGAGGAGTTTAATTCGCTGAGGAAGAAGTTTTAGCTTCGCTAGTGAAAATTGCCCTTTCGCAACGGTGAGATGAGTCAGGCTTTTGAGCTTCTCTATATTCTCCAATTGCGTCACAAGGGTATGAGAAATATCGAGATCAGTGATGCTACAATTCCCTAATTCTCTAAGGTCATAAAAGTCAGTTGAACTGAGGTCGAGAGAACTTAAATTGAGGCTTGCCAAGGCAGATACAGCTGAAGGGAGCCCTTGGATTAAGAGTTTTGTGTTATTTGGATGAATGCCTAGGCGATTCAAGCCATGCCCTGAAAGTTTTAGTGCATTGGTTTTTTCCTCGTAGATAAAATTCCCACTCCATGATGGATTGAGGAGCTTGAGGTAAGTTTTCACTAATTCGCTATGTTCGTTTATGTTGTGTCGAATTTCGGCATCATAATAAAGCATGATTAGAAGTGCTCCTATGCGTTTTGGGTAAAATCTTTTAAAAATCCCCTGTATTTGAATCAAGGGTAGCGGAGTTGAACTAGATTTGTGCTCTAAAATAAAAGAATGACAGAAATCACGAAGATCTGTAGCTGTCGTGCTTTCACGTACTAAGAAACTATGTGCTTTATGAAGATCTTGCTGAAGAAATGCGATATAGCCCAACTGCATAGTGATCTTTGGGTACGATGGATTTTTCTTTTGCTGCGCTTTCAAAAATACGAGCGCTGTATCTAGTGCCTTTTTTGTTTTAAGAAAGGCAGCCACATCTGTTTGATAATACATCTCATCCATGATGGTTTTAGGTAGCGCCATATCAAAAGCATATTCACTAAGCTCACGCTCCCGTTTAACAATAGCAAGAGCCTGCTGTGATTTGCTGCGTTCATTCTCAGCATCTCGGAGTGCTGATTTGAGTTCGACTTGAGTTTGCTGCAGAATATTAAGCGAATTCTTGATGGTACTGTTTTTCTTGTTGAGGTGGCTCATAAATGAAAAGACCAGTGAAGAGATCAGCAAACTAACAAGAGCTATGGCAAGGCAGAATCGTTTATGCCTTGATACAAACAGGACCAATTCACGATAAAAAGACGCTTGTTCGGCGTAAGGAGCATAGCCGGAACGGTAGCTTTGTATGTCCTTAATCAACTCTTGCACTGTTGAATAACGATCTTCTGGTTTTCGAGCTAGGGCTCTGCTACTAATGGCATCGAGACTTGCTGAAACTGCTGGACGGCGATTTCGTAAAGGCGCATAGGAGCCTTCTAAAGTACGCTTAAAAATCTCTTCGCGTGAACCAATAAAAGGAGCTTCACCACTCATCATAGTATAGAGTATGGCTCCAAGGGAAAAAATATCGGAGTGCTTACCTTTTTGACCTTCCGCTTCTATTTGTTCCGGTGCCATGTAGCCGGGAGTGCCTTTTACCTCTCCACAAAGTGTAAAGCTAGTCAGGGTATCGTTCATAGGCAAGGGAAGATCAAACTCTGAAGCCTTTTGTTCTAGGATTTTACCCAGACCCCAGTCGCATACTTGGACATCTCCAAAAGGCCCAATTTGCACATTATCCGGCTTGAGATCAAGGTGTATGACTCCCCGAGAATGGGCATACGATACAGCCTCAGCTACTTTAATAAAAATATCAAGGTATTCATGTTGGGGTGAATTTTCTTTGGACAGAATCATACTTTTAAGTGATGACCCCTCGATAAGTTGCATGCTAAAAAAAGGTGCGTCTTCTTCGGTAAATCCTGTGTCGTGCACAGTAATAATATTGGGGTGATCTAGGAAGGCCGTCAGTTTTGCTTCGCGAATAAAAGCATCGAATAAATCTTCAGGCGCTTCTGGTTTCAATACAGCGATGGCAATAGTTCGTCCAGTTGTCGTATCATACGCCTTATAGATGCGTTTAACTCCACCTTCTCCAATGAGTTCTAGGTTTTCGTATCGAGAAAATCCAGCTTCAATATCTTCGAAAAAGTTTGCACCCTCCCCTTTTTCTGCTGGTTGCTCCGCCAGTTCATAGAGCTGCTTGATGGCTTTGGCTCGAGATAAATTAGAAGACTCTATGCTCATTATCTTTCGAGACTCTGAATTAAAGATCGTACCTCATGAATATATTTTCGTTTGACCCTAGCCTTAAGTTCAGCCACCGAAGTTTTTTTTACTGATAATTCGCTCGCAATGCGATCATTATCCATGCCTTGGAGTGACAACTCAAAAGCTTTAAGGGCTGCTGCAGAGAAGTGCGGGCGGATTGCTTCGAGTGCCTTAGAGCCGACCCATAGTTGCCACTCTTCCTCTATTAATGTTTCCAATTCACTTTCTTGGGTATGCAGGGCTAAATGATCAGCCCCCATTTCTTCAATTTTTTTTTCATGTTGGGAGCGTCGTTTTTGCTCATTATAATAGGAAAATACTGTGTTTTTAACCACAACACCCAGCCAAGTACGAAATTTTCCTTTAGAGGAATCGTAGGTTTTGAGGCTTTGAAACATCCTGAGTAGCACTTTTTGGGAGAGGTCTGCCTGAGATGAATGAGGAACAGAAAAAGTATTCAGAATATGAAAAATAAATGGCTCATAACAGACGACGAACTCTTCCCATATGTCATTATTCGAATCTTGTTTGGCTCGTTCGAGCAGAGTGTGGCTTGTATTCCAGTTTTTATGTGACATGAGAGCTTTATATAATTAGAATACTACGAGAGATATAAAGACCGATACTCCGTTGGTGACATGCCAAATAATTTCTTGAATTCCCGAGAAAAATGACTGTGATCAAAAAAACCCACCTCGCAGGCAATTTGACTTATGGTCAAATCGCTTTCTACGAGAAGGTGTGAAGTTCGCGTCAGTCGGTACCGAATCAAAAAACGAGAAGGCGTTTGCCCAAAAGCTGCTCTAAAACGACGTTCCAGTTGACTTAATGACATATGAGAAATGCGTGCAAGCTCGGGGATTTCAATCCTTTCCCCGTAGTGCTCATCAATATAGCGCATAACGCGCTGCATTTGGGTATCGACCATTGCAAAACCACCATCATGATCGCAGTCAAGCATAATGCCGGCAACACCAATACAATCTCCCTTTTTATCGTAAAGAGGGTATTTGCTGGTCTGATGCCAGCTAACTGTCCCATTGGGGTTTGCCACGAGTTCTGTCTGCCCTCGTATGGGTTTACCCGTTTCCATCACCCTCATATCATCAGCTAAATAACGATCGATCATATGACCTGGAAAAAAATCATAGTCAGTCTTGCCGATTATATCACTCTCACGAGCAACGCCTAGTTTTTTGAGTTGAAGGGAGTTCGCAGCCCGAAAACACCCCTCTCGGTCTTTCATGAAAAAATACACATGATCCATGCACGAAAATAATGCAATAAGCCCGGAGGAGTCTGCAATTGAAGCGATAAAACTATTCTTGCCAGCTGAGGTGCTCTGGGGCATAAAAATACACAAAAAGGATGTAATGTATTATAGTGATGGACACGTAAAGTTCCAGATTAAAAGCAAGATTCTATTCTTAATGCTATTTGTTTCATATCAATAATATCTATACTAAGATAAGATAATAGCCTCTCCCCCTCACTCACATACTCCTTATGCTCACGTTTCAGTCATTTTCTGCACCAATATACAGATTGCTGTTTTTTGCTTCCTTATTGATCTCTCTTGGCTCAGCGATGTACGCCAATGACACATCTAGCAAAATATTCAAGCTCTCCGAGATCGGAAGAAAGGCAAAAAGTTCTGAGAGCAAAGAAATGCGAGAATTCTTGAGTTCATTAAGTTTCATGAAGGGTACGACAAAAATACCCTCACCAAAACTCCGCCACAGTCTTTTCGCTCTCATCGATATGGACTGTTATTCTTGCAATGAGCTGGTGAAAAGTCTTATTTTATTGAGGAAAAAAGCCGACACTCCGCCAATCTACCTTATTACAATCGGAGATAAGGAGAGTCTTGATATCTATTTTGAAGAGCTAGGCACATCTTTTGTGACAGCCCTCGCTAAGCCCATCCCCTTTTACACCATTGTACGTGAAGACCCCCCAATGGCACTCTACTGGAGTCCTAAACAGGAACTAAGAATTAGCGACGGCGGAGAATTTCCAAGCCCAGAGGGAGTCAACAAAAAGTAGTCAGATTGCTACTTTTTCACATGAAGTTCATCTAGATCCACTTTATATTCATGACAACAATTTGGCTATTCCCGTCCTCCATGGCTCAATCTTCACTCCTTCCATTATACGACTTACTTTTTCCCGTGAAAGAATCATTGCCTCAGCCCCAGGAAAATCTCCTAGCAACCCCTTGATTGCTGATATATGTTTTTTATCAATACGTTCAGCTGATTTGATTTCTACCAAGGCAAGAGGCCTGCCAGGCCTATCGATAATCAAATCAATCTCAACATCATCTTTCGTCCGTAAATAATAAAAGCGATAATCGTTCTTGGCGTATTCGCTAAGGCGATTCATCTCGATGACAATAAAGTGCTCGAATGCATTTCCGTAGTCCGATGTTTGAGGAAGCAACGGCACCGTTAACGTCCTGTCCAGCGCTCTTTTAACCCCTGTGTCAAATAAGTAAAATTTTGGTGCCTGCCTTTGACGCTTCCTAACCGACGTATGGTAAGGTTCGAGCATATACCCCAACAAGGTTTCCTCTAAAATAGAGAAGTATTCCTGAACAGTCTTGTAACTGACTCCAACATCCCTGGCTATGTTGGAGTAGTTAATCATTTCACCATTGCATTGTGCTGCAACCTCAATGAATTTCCTAAAGGGGTCAAGGTCTCTTACCAAATGTTCATTCCATACTTCCTCTTTTAGGTACGTCAATGCATAAGCACGTAAAAAAGCATTTTTCTCTATATTACTTTCCAGACTCAATAGTTTAGGAAGGCTACCATATGTAAGTACTGATTCCAGCTCAAACCCTTGCCCTAACTCTAGGTGAGTAAGGGGAAATAGGTGTTCGACAAAAGCTCTCCCCGCCAGTAAATTAACCGATTGAGATTTGAGTTTTCGGGCACTAGACCCTGTTAATGCAAAGAGGACTCCATACTCCTCGATGGCGTTATGAACAACATCCAGTAGCTTTGGTACCTTTTGGATTTCATCGATTACTACCCATGTCGTCTCTTTTTCTCGAGCAGCAATGAGCTCAGCTAGCTCCTGTGGTCGTCGAGAAAAACGATCTTCTTGTTCGGGGTCGAGAAGATTGATCCAGATAACGCTGTCAGAAACAAAATAATGTTTCAGTAGAGTTGATTTACCAGTACCTCGGGCTCCAAATAGGAAGAAGCTATTTGATTTCAGTACGTTAAGAGACCTTTTTACCATGATTCTAAAATGGCGGACATATTAGAACCATGGTAAAATAAAAAACCATATGTCAAGATAAATATGATGATTTTTCGCTAGTGCTGCGTATTTACTCAAGGATGATGAGACAAAAAAAGTTACTCTACTTAAATCCTAAACCGGACTTAAGTAGAGTAACGGCTAAGAATTTCTTAGCATACTAGGGATCAACAAAAAGTAGCCAAAGCTACTTTTTCACATGCAGTTCATCTACCTTCTTGCCCGCAGCCCATAGGAAACCTCTAGTTATCATATTGAGGTATTCTGGCTGCTGCATTGTTTCGTTATGATGACCAATGGTGGTTGCAAAAATACGAGTTTTATTGGGGCCATAGGCATTTACCCATATATTAGCATAGGTATTACCATCTGTTTTTGATACGGACTCAGCAAGAGGAGTCATTGTAGGGAAAGTTTTCTGGATGTAATACAACTCACCGTTTTTTGTCGTCCAGTTAGATTGACCTTTCATGATTTCGTGCTCAGGAGCCTTGATCTTTACTTCGAAAGGGTGTTTTTTGCCATGACGAGGAGAGTGAACACCGCAAAACTTGAACCATTCCTCCTTGGTGGAGCCTGTACGGTAACAATGCATGGTACAGTGAACAAGTAGGGCAGGCACTCCATCTCTATGAGGTTTTAATATGGATTCGATATATTTTTCATCACCAATTTTTGCAAAACACTCGTTATGAACGACCACATCATAGTCTTTAGCCCAATCGGGATTTTCGTAGAGAGGAATTTTCACATCACCTTTTTTAGTGCGCTGATGGACAATGGTCCACTCAACAGGTACACTAACACGCTCATCAATACCGGCCGGAATAATCTCCTGCTGGTTTGGATAATCATGACAACACCCTCCCGTAATAAGAAGTGCTCTAATGGGTGGCTTTGCTGATTTTTTTGAATTATTAGCTGCACACAACAAGAAACAAGCCATTAAGACACTTGAAAATGTGATGAGAAATTTTTTCATATAAATACTCCAAATAACAAAAATATACTGTAATTAAACTAAAAGGATGTACGGTCTAAACCTCTGACCATTGTTTTCTAAGAAAGGCTAGTCCTTCACGGGCCAGCTTTTCCGCACTATCGTAGCGGGGTATCCATATGGCTGCAGCCCTAGCGATAATCTCATTATCCATTGAAAAGCTTTCTATGACAATATCCCCACCATAGTCAATATCCTTCAAAGCTTTCATGATACTTTTCCAATGGACTTGATCTTTACCTGGAATACCCCTGTGAGAAGCGCTTGCATGAAAGTGCCCCACTAAGTCTCCAGCTTTTCGAATTGATTGAGCCGAATCAGCTTCTTCTATATTCATGTGAAAGGTATCAACATGGATTTTCAAATTGGGACTAGCGACCATTTCAATCAATCTAGTGGCTTGATCAAGGGTATTAATCATATCTGTTTCAAAACGATTGAGTGGCTCTATGGCCAAAGTCACCCCCCTTTCTTCAGCAAGAGAACAAAGCGTTTTCATATGCTTTGCCACTAGGGCAAATTGTTCATCACGTTCTTCTTCACTATGGTGAGCGCAACGCCCCACAGACGAATACATTGGCCCTAGGATCATTCGTGCTCCAACCTTTGGAGCAAGTTCGATCATATCAGTCATGTATTCAAGGGTTGCCTTTTGTTCCTCCTCCGAGCCTCGTAAATCTCGGTGAGGTGGAAACATCGCGCAAAGATGAGCAGGAATCCCCACCTCTTTCAAAGTCTTTGCAACTAAGGAGGCATCCACAGCTTGGGGTTCGTTAATGGCCAACTCAATTATATCAGCCCCCCATGAGGCATACTCAGAGATAAGATGCATCTCCGTATCACCAAAGTTTGCTTGAGTGAGAAAAGTATTAAGTCCAAAACGCATAATTAATCTCTATGAATCGCTAAGTAAAGACTGGTAAGACAAAATAGATTAACCATTCATGGTCCAGCCCTTACGATAGGCCTTGGTCAGGTATTGATTTGCATTGCTATTATTAGTTACTTCCCCAATCTTGCCGTCGTAACTCAGTTCTTCTCCGGCTCTAAATGCAGATAATCCCAAACACATGGTTTCAATCATGTTGGCACTATATTCAAAGTTGCAAGCAGTTTCTGCTGGGCGACCATTTTTACAGGCATCAATCCATTGTTGCTGAAAATTTCCCAGTGGCGGAATAAGCTCTTCGGGGCTTCGTCTTTTGTATTGAGTCATGTCATTTTTAGCTCCCAAAGGATAGATGAGTCGATTCTTGAAATCTGCGACAATGTAACCCTTATCTCCTTTAAACATAGCACCATGACCAATACGTTTGAGGTCAAGCGCTTTAATGGGAGAACGAGGCATCGCCCCTCCTTGATACCAAGAGACACGTACCTTATTATTATTCTTGTTTGTAAACATATATCTTGAGGTCAGTGTCACTGGAGTGACATCAGGATTGAAAGCTTCCTCTGTAGTGCTTATGACTGATTCGGGTAAAGTAAGATCTAAACAATTCCACGCCAAGTCCATGGTGTGAGAGCCCATATCACCCATTTGTCCTATGCCAAAGTCCCAGTACATATTCCATTGCAGGCAATTGGCCCCTGGACGTCCAGAAAAGTAATCAGGGTTGTAAGGGTGATGGGGAGCTGGGCCCAACCATAGGTCGTAATTAATGTTTGATGGGGGTGAGCCTGCAGCGGGAAGGTAGCCGGGTTTTCTAATTTGCCTATTTCCCCAGACATGAACGTCCTTAATCTCTCCAATAGCACCGTCAACAATGAGCTCCCGCAAACGGTTGAAATTGGAGCCGGCATGGCGCTGCATACCCACTTGTGTTGCAACCTTATTCTTCTTACTCAGGTAATTGGCACGAACCGTTCGTGCTTCATTAACGGTGATAGCCAGAGGCTTCTCCATGTAGCAGTGTAGGTCACGGTTCAAAGCCCAGTTGGCGATAAAAGAATGAGTAAAGTCAGTGGTGCAGCATAAAACAGCATCGAGACCAGGGTGATCAAGACACTTACGCCAGTCTTCGTACGCCTTCGCCTTAGGAAAGACCTCTTGGCCTTTTGCGAGGTTATCTCTATGCACATCGCATATAGCCACTACATTCTCAGTCTTTAAGTTGCCATAGTGTGCTTTTGCACGACCATGAGCACCAATAAGTGCAATATTAAGCTTGCTATTCGCAGTAGAGCCAAAGACACTGGATGAAGGGAGGATAGTCAAGCCTCCCATTATTGCTGACTTGTTTATGAAGGAGCGGCGCGAAGCTAGTGGCATATTTAATTCCTTGTTATTGATAAGAAAACAATAGGTTACTTAAATAATATTATATGTAATATTCGTTGAAGGCTTGTATGTGAAGAGGTTTTTTGTGTATATTTTCGTTATTATTCAACAAAAGGCTTTAGAAGCATATCTTCCAAAGCCCCTCAGAATTCTCACTCGTCCTCAATCTTTAGCGGTTTATAACCACCTATAGACTTAAAGTACAATAGAAGTATAAAATAGACTAACGCCATCGTACCCGGAATAAAGGAATCCACTTTCAAAGTACTTCGGTTCCCTTGAATTCCCGCATCTACGACAGTTTGTTCTTCAGGGGTTCGCTTATCAACTTCTGTTTTTTTTGCTTTTTCAAGTCGTTTTGGGTCAATAGCTTCTACTTTATCGAAGAACAAAAAAGAACTTTCGCTCCCCTCGTTTTTCCATTCTTGGTAAAGAGCCGTATCTGCAGTTTCAAGCGTTTCAGCTGCGAAGCGGTCCTGAAAGTAGCCAAGGCCAGGAGAACCAATAAGTCCTGCAGCCATCATTCCTATCCCGCCGGATAGAGACATGGCAATAGCACCGGTCCGTGGGAAGCGGTCGCCATAGATAGCGAGCATGGTAGGCCAGAAAAATGTCTTCCCAGTTGCATAAACAACGAGTGCTCCCAAAGCAGGCCCAAAGGAAGTAACAGCAGAAACAAGGTTCAATCCAAAACAGGCAATAATAGAACAAGTAAAAAGCAGCCCTATGGGTTTGAGCCCCAATTTTTTCTCAATAAAATGCGCACAGAAACGTAGAAAAAACATAGTTAAAGAGGTGCAGATAAAAAGCATTTTCCCTTCTTCAGGACTTAGAATCGAACCGGTAATATTTTGAATCCAACCGTCGGTTCCCAGTTCAACGGCACCCACGAGAGCATGGGCAATAAAAAGAACAAAGATAATCACATGCCCCACTGCAAAGGAGGTCAGCTTTCCAATTGCGCCAAGTAAACCCAGCCCAATGATTGCTGCAATAATCCATGCTCCTTGCGATCCGATAATAGGCTCGAAGGTTTGACGAAAAAAGAGGTATAACATAAAACACACAACAGCCCCACCCAAGAGACCAATATCTTTGAACATTTCACCAAAACTGAGGCCTTTCTTAGACGCTTCTGATTTTGGATATTTTTGCCCCCAAAACATTAGTCCATAAATGACAGTCGGCACCAAATAGAATGCAAGTTGCCATTTCCAGTGAAGCGCGTTGTCACCACTTCCAAGTGTCCAACCAATAAATCCACCGATGACCAATCCTAGAGGCCATGAGGCGTGAAGAATATTCAAATAGTGATTTCGGTTTTCAGGAAATAAAGTTGCAACTAAAGGATTTGCGACCGCTTCTAAAATACCATTTGCAAGAGCAAAAAAGAACATGCCCCAGTACAGAAACTGATAGGCCGTTTCAGCACTTTGACCTTCGGTGGCACCAAAGGTTATAAATGCAGAGATAAGATGACAGGCAAAAGCAGCGACCACGAGACGTCCGTAACCGATTTTATCAACAACCATGCCTCCGATGAGAATTCCAAAACAGAACCCGGTAAAACCAGCTCCACCAATAGCACCTAGTTGTGCTCCCGTAAAGCCAAAAATCTCTGACCAGTTGGCAAAAATGCCACCCCTAACAGCAAACCCCACACTCGCAGCCAATATGGCCACAAAACCAGCCCACAACAGCCTTTTGGCATTAGGGTTATCTGGTTGTCCTATATCATTATTAATCATAAGTGCACACCTTGTAAAAACTAAACTCTAACTGCTTTAATCATTTATCTAGAACTAATATATGTGGATTTTTATTATTTTAGCATAGAATATAAACCCTCGAAGGCCCCTATTCCATAACAGGTCTATATAATTTATATTCCATTTCTAGAAAAATACAAATAAGATTTGCAGAATGACGAAAATATACACCATTATGAAAAACGAATCCAAGATAAATTCTCTGATTGCCCTAGCCTTTTAACGAAGAGCACCTTTAACGTCCCATTTAAATTAAGGAGTACCTTTTGAAGACCTACCGCAGCTTTACTCTTTTATCTCTTAGCGTCGCTATCTTTTTTTCTGGCCTTGCATACTCCCAGGATAAAATCGCTAAAATAGTCTTCCTCCATGGAGCCCGAAGTCATAAATCTGGAGACCACGAATTCAAAGCAGGGTCTCACCTTCTCGCAAATCACCTCAACAAACAAAATGCCGTTTCTGTAAAAGCAGTCGTTCATGCTGGGTGGCCTTCTGACGAATCTATACTCGACGACGCTGATGCTGTTATCATATACGCAGATGGCACCAAAGTCATCAAGTCTGGTTGGGAGAAAATGGATCAACTCGCCAAGAAAGGCGTTGGCTGCATGATGATGCATTATGCTGTACACCCCAGCATTACAGAAGGGGAAGAATATTTTCTCCCTTGGATTGGGGGTTATTTCAAGAATGGAGAGTCTGTTAACCCATTTTGGGCGGCTAAAATACTCCCTAACAAGGACCACCAAACATCCCACGGGATCGGTGACATACATACAATAGATGAGTTTTACTTCAATATCAAGTATAGCCAAAAAATGATCCCCCTCGGCACAGCCATTCCCACCAAAGATAACCTAGTACGTATAAACAACATTTGGACCAAAGGCGGTTATGATTGTGAAGGGAAACCCCAACCACTATTATGGGGAATCGTGCGTCCAGATGGAAGCCACGGAGCTGGCTTCACAGGAGGTCACCATCATCATAACTGGGCCTTGGATGAATACCGCCAACTTGTTCTCAATACCATTGTGTGGGTAGCAGGCAAGGATGTCCCTGCAGGAGGTGTCCCCACACCAAGCATATCAGAAGACGAGCTCAATGAGAATCTTGACGACTACGGAAACAAGACCAATAGAATCAAACTACCGGATCCACAGCGACTCAACTTCACACCGGGCTCATGGAGAGATCCAGCAGCCCCCAGGCCTAAAAAGAAAAAGAAATAGACTCTGGAGTTTATCTTAATAGACTCTGGAGTTTTGCTAAATAGACACTGATCGCTTCTCCACAAGAGATCGATCCGCGGCAAAACTTACCTTTAGAGTCTCCAAAGAATCAGCATAAGTTGAGAGTATTCCTCCATGATGCCCTTTCTGTAAAGCATCTATAAAGACCTGATTTTCTTTTAGGAGAGCATCTTCCTGAGAAGGAAAGGCTTCGAGCTCATTTTGCGAGTGTTGAATACTCAGGTCCATGGCATGGTTTTCGAAACGAAAACTCTTTTCCCTGGAGGCAATATTCAGGTAAATCCCAAGAGCTCCTCCACCATGATCACGTGTAAAACATGAGGTTTGCAGATTCCCGATCGCTCCACTTTTGAGCCTGAAATTCATTGTGATTGCATCTTCAACGTTAAATTGATCAACATCGTTTATGAAGCCTTTATTGGCAAAAGCCTGCACCTCCTCAAATTCCCCAGCAATAAAACGGATTGCATCGATGATATGGGTACACTGCTCAGTCATTTGCCCACCAGAAAGCTCCTTGCGCCTCCACCAGTAAGGAGGAGGAAGCTCGCCCGACCAAGCACCATTAATAAGCACCGCAGGGGATGACTTAAAAAACTCAGCTGCCACACGAGGGTTTTCACGGTATCGATTCATGTAGCCCACACTTACGATCGTCCCTGCTTTTTGAAAAGTCTCATTGAGTTTCAGACCTAATTCGAGGTCTATACACACTGGTTTTTCAATAAGAAGTCCTTTAACATGCTCAGAGCAAGCTACTTCAATATCGCCATGCATAAAAGGTGGAAGGCAGATATAAACAGCATCCAAACGCTCTTTTTCTAACATATTGAGGTACTGATCAAAGGGATAATACTGAATGCTATTTTCGCCAATCATCTCTCGGGCTTTCTTTTCATTTCGACTACATATAGCAACCACTTCAGCTTCAGGAATCTCCTCAAGAGCTTTTTGATGCATGGTGATAAAACCAGAGCCAATAAATCCTATACGAATAGCCATAAGTCGATTCTTCTGTTTAAGTTAGAGGCATATTAACAGGAACTGTCAGTAGCCAAAAAATAAATGATCATCAAGAAGAAAAAAAAGACAGTACACCCTCTTTGCTAGCTGGGTATGGCCCAGAAAAAAACTTCTCTAAATTAACCGCAGAAAACTGAAAGGGAAGATCTTTTTGTTTCCATAACTCATCTAATATTTCCAAGAATGGATAATCTGGGTCTAATTGAATAACATGCCTGAGTTCTAGTTCCAATTGCTGCACAGGGCAGTACCATTGATCCGCTTTGCGTTTTTTATAACTGAATTTTAGAAATTCATACATTTGCTGAGCAAATAAATTTCTTTTCGACTTCTGGTTACCATAATAAAGCTTAATGGGTTCAGTTACATACTGTCGTCTTTTCTCTCGAGCATAGAAGATCAATTGTTCACCAAGATCTGCAACCATACTTCCTCGTGTCCCTGATTTTTTAAAATAATGACACAGACCACCTTTAGTAAGGCCAGTTGGTTCTGCTATTTTTTGCATGGAATGGTTAAGTAAACCATTATCCAGAACCCATGGAAACAGAATATCAAGTAACTCTGAGTGAGTCAAATCTATTCCGATGTGTTAATATCTTTTATTCTTGTTTTTTGATAAGATCATCAAGGGCACTAATGATACCGTCAAAGCCTTTCTTTTGGTATAAAGATTGAAATTGTGACCGGTAAGTTGTGGACAAGCGAATCCCTTCAACTTCTACATCGAAAATTTTCCATACATCTTTACTGTAAACCATACTATAATTCATACGGGCCACCTTTCCTTGAAACTCTACGTCCACAGGCATCACACCTTTGGTTTTACTGCGCATTTTGCCCTTACCATAAGTGATTTGATTATTGTTGTATTGGTCTAATTTATTAACGTAAAAAGATAAAACAAATTCAGAAAATTTGCCTGTGAATTTTTTCTTTTCTTCAAGACTTAATTTTCTCCAAGAAGATCCTCCTAATGACATGGCCGCCAATCGAGGCAAATCGAATGCCTCAGAAAATACTTTGCTAACTTGACTTTTTTTCTCATCGGAGCTTGCTTCAGCATTTGTAATAATTTCAACAATTTTTTCGATATTACCTTGAAGGAAAGTCTCCATTCCCTCTGCATTTTGATTAGCACAGATAGGCGATAGGCAAACAAGCATCGCTACAAGTAACATTATACTGAATTTCATTCCTATTCCTCTGTATTTCCTATTCTTGGACTTGTTTCTCACGCAATTGCAAATAACCGTCTCTAACCAATAAATAAGGATCTAAAGCCGTTTCTGTAACTGAATCTATACGTGGAATCATAGTGGAAATACTATTCACTTTTTCTAAAGTTTCAAGTCCTGTTAATACATATCCCCCAAAGAGATAATACTTTCCATCAAAATAGTAATTAAAAGGTGAACAGGCAAAGTCACGAATATTTGAAGGACCTGAAAGAGGAAATTGAATGTACCAGCCAGGCCCTACCCCCCAGTGCCCCAGGGTTTGCCCAAAATCTTCATCCACAGGCTGCATTTTAGCCTTTTTCAATGCAGGGTCATATAAACCAACTAAGCCGATAGTCGAATTAATGAGAAATCGCCCACCAACTCGGCATGATTTACGGAATTTCCCTTGTAGAGCACAGTTTACTCCCCTAAGAGGGGCTTTTAAGTTAATAAAGAAACTACTTATCCGATTCCGGACAGTTTTAGGGCTGGCTTTTAAATAACCTTTGCCAAGAGGTCTAAAAATGTACTTATACAGTTTGGAGTTAAACCAGTAAATAGGTCTATTGATCTTTTCTAAAGGATCATTTGCTTTAAATTGTTTTTCTTCTTCAAATTCCTCTTCAAAGTCCTCATCTTCAAAATCCATATCGTTGAAATCAAAAAGGCTTTCTTCTTTTTGTGTATTAGCCGAATTTGATATTTCTTCAGCAAAAGAATAAGTAAATGACCAAGAACAGCCAAGGCAAAGAACAAGAAGTATTTTCAATATAGAATTCATGTTATTTGTATATAAATTTACCGATTAATTCTTCAATATCTAGAACAGGTTCGGTGTCAATAATTTCTCCTCCCTCAGTTAGATATTCTTCACTAATGCCAGAGATGAGTTTAATATACTTCTCACCAATAATACCTTTTGTTCGAATGCTTGCAATGCAATCATCCTCTACTTGAATGCCATTATTCATGCGAATATCAACTTTAGCACGACCTTCATGGAGGCTAATACCCACAACTTTACCCACAGGAACCCCTGCTATTTCCACCAAAGACCCTTTTTTGAGGCCCGATATGGAATCGAAGGAGGCATGCAAACCATACCCCTCCTCCATAAAAATGGATTCACTGCCAAATTTTACAGCAACGATGGAAAAACATATAAAGCCTATCACCATAAAGAGGCCTACAAATACTTCTGTCATTCCTTTGCTCATAATCCTATTCCCCTAACACCTTCCATCTCTAAACTTAACATTCTGTCCACCCATAAATTTCCACAATGAGTGAGATCTTTAGGCGGTAGACACGCCTGAATCCCCCCTTGATGCAAGACTGCAACATAGTCAGCAATACGAAATATTTTTGGAATATCATGACTAACAATAACTGCAGTATACTTTAGTTTCGCCTGTGTATCAGCAAATAAATCGTATATTTTCTGAGTGGTCTCTGGGTCTAGCCCTGTTGTCGGCTCATCAAAAAGAACAATTTTAGGATCCCTTTGCAAGGCACGAGCCAAACCAACACGCTTTTGCATACCACCACTAAGCTCACTCGGAAATTTATGAATACTATCTGCCATACCCATCAAATCCAATTTCTCCATGACACATCGCCTGATTTCATCCTCTTTTAGTTTAGTTTTCTCTCTTAAAGGCAAAGCTACGTTATCGTAGACAGTCATAAAGTCAAATAAGGCAGAACCCTGAAATAAGACGCCAAAATTAGCACGAACATCATAAAGCTCCTTCCTGCCAAGGCCCACTATATTCTTGCCATCGACCATAACTTCTCCTTGATCTGGGCAAGCTAAACCCAGTATATACTTTAGGAGAACACTTTTTCCGGCACCACTATGCCCTACAATGACAGTAATTTTCCCTCGTTCGATGTGCAAGTTAAGGTTGCGATGCACAGACTGTTCGCCAAAACTTTTATAAATGCCCGTAAGGCACATTTCGATCTCTTTAGGGCACTCTGGGTGAATAAGAGGGAGTTTATCTTGTAGGGAGAAATCTTCCATTCTATAAGAGTAGACTTGTAAGAAGGTAATCCCAGAGCAAGACCATTACCGAGGAAAAAACTACGGCATCAGTGGTTGCGTGAGAAACAGCCATTGAACCTTTTGTTTGCTGGCGATAAACTGAATAACCTTTAAAAGCACAAATGCTAACCATCATATAACCAAAGACCAAGCATTTTATGGTGCACATTCTCACCAAGCGCTCATCCGCCATCGCCCTAATGACTCCATCGGTAAAAGCCCCTGGGTTAATTCCTAATATCATAACACCCGAAATGTACGCCCCTCCTATACCCACAAGTGTAAAAAGAAAACCTAAAATAGGGAATGATATTAATGATGCGATAAGTTTAGGAGAAATAAAATACGCAAAAGGGTCAATAGCCATACACTCCAAAGCATCAATTTGCTGAGAGTTTCGCATAATTCCGATCTCAGCGCACATACTAGAACCCGCACGGCCAATGAGCAATAAAGCACTTAAAACTGGCCCTAACTCGGTAAAAAGAGTAATCGCTACCCCGAAACCCAAAGCACCTTCAGAGCCAAATTTTTTCAAACTGGCATAGCCCTGCAAGCCCAAAACCATGCCCGTAAACACTGCCGTAAAGCAAATAATAGTTAATGAGTCAAAACCAATGGTTTTTACTTCTCTCACAACGGGAAAAACTTTATAGGGAGGAGTAAACACACCTCTCATACTTCGCATCATGAAGATGCCCCATTGGCCATGCTCTTCGAGGTGATTTAGTCCAAATCGACCCGTATTCTGAAGAAATTTGATCAAAACATTCTTGGGTATGGGTATAAAATATAATGCCTTATTTGAAGAGAAAGATTATATTGTCAATTCACTTAAGTCTTGATCTTTTTTAAGAAAAAAAGAAAATCAACTATTTGGTCGACGAATCTTCATTCTTTGCACAGGAAACAGGCGTTCACAATAATGACAACGATGAACTTTAGGAGAGAGCAAAAAGCGAGTTTCTATTTTCTCATTATTCGTAATGCACTTTTCGTTATTACATTTGAATAAACCAACAACCTCTTTAGGCATTTCTAATTTATGCTTTTGTACAATGCTAAAGTCTTCAATGACATTGACTGTTGCATCAGGGGCGAGAGCTGCCAATATTTGCAAATCTCGTTCAACTAAGATTTTATCTTGGATTTTAAGAATCCCTTTTTGCCCCTGTGAAGTAGAAGCTAAATTAACTCCAGCAAAATAGCAATGCTTGTCATTTGTGAGCATTTCAATCACAAGCAGGGTTCTGTCAGCAGGAATATGGTCAATCACCGTGCCGTTTCGAATCGCTTCTACAACTAAATGCCGTTTTGTTTTCATATTTGACCTAACAATAATGCTAACAAAGCTTTCCGCACGGGTATACCATTAGCAGCCTGCTGAAAATACGCGGCTGATTCCAATGCATCTACACTCACATCAATTTCATCCACACGGGGCAAAGGGTGTAATACTTTAAAACCTTCCTTAACATCTTGGAGGTTTTCCGCTTTTAAAATATAAGCTCCTTTCATACGTAAATATTCAACAGGATCAGGAAAACGCTCTTCTTGAATACGTGTTGCATAAAGAACATCAACATCACTTAAGCAGCCTTCAATTTGTTCATGCTCTTCAAATGAGAGATTCTGCTCCTTCAAAAAGTCCAAATACTGAACTGGCATTTTTAAGCTGGGGGGGGAAATGAATTTAAAGTGAACATTGAAATGTGACAAGGCATTAAGTAAGGAGTGCACAGTTCTTCCATAACGCAAATCACCAAGCATGGCAACCGTTAAGGGCTTTTCATCAAATAATTCAGGGTGAGATTTCCAA
>JADGBV010000239.1 GCA_015231345.1 Planctomycetota bacterium | reverse complement strand
TGACCCTCGCTATGGAAGATGACGATCTCCCATTTTCTCTGAGTTCTCGGTGGGCTCTGTGGCTAAAAAAAATAATTTTTCAGAATGGGTTCCGGGCAACGCCTGGTCTGTGATATCTGTCGCCTCTGTGGCAAAAAAATACTCTCAAAGGCCATCATAAGAGTGAAAAATGTGTAATTTAATTTATAGCGCGATTCTTTTTGAGAGCAAGACTAGCTTCAATCACCATCCATATTTCCAAACTGACAATAACTCCACCCATCGCTAATAACATATAATCCCCTTTACTGGCATAGCCTTTCATATTCTCATACATACTCCAGCCAGTAACCAGAAACATAAAACAGAAAGGTATTAGCGTATAAAGCAATGACTGACCCACACGAGCCAAATAAACAGTGATCACCAAGAGTGCTAAACAAGCTAGAAGTTGATTCGTTGCACCAAATAAGGGCCAAAGAATAAGTCCCCCTTTGCCAACACCATCATGTAAAGCCAAGAGGCCTCCAGAAAAAACTGCTAGAATTGTAGCTGGGTGACGTCCAGTTAAGAATTGAATCTTAAGGCCACCAGAGAGTTCGCTGAGTGCATAGCGTTGTAGTCTAGTAGCAGAGTCAAGCGTAGTGCAAGCGAAGCTGACCACAAAAACCCCCATGATCGTTAAAGCAATATTGCTTGGTATGCCTAAAGAACCTAGCATGGCTGCTGAGCCCTCAACAAAGTGCCCAACTTTTGCGCCGAGTCCTTTGGCAGCCCCCCAACTGGCATACTGGTGATTCCATAAATCCGCACCAGTTAAACCATTTTTTTCCATTAGGCCAATTCCTGCTCCAACGGCAATGACAGCGAAAGTCGCTAGCATGCCCTCTAGAAGCATGGATCCGTAACCGATGCTGAGTGCATGCTTTTCGTTGGCAAGCTGCTTGGATGTCGTTCCAGAGCCTACAAGGGAATGAAAACCGGAAACAGCACCGCATGCTAGAATAATAAAGAGAAAAGGAACCATACTGGGAGCGCCTTCGGGGGTAGGGTTGTAGGCGGGAGCGACCATTGTGGGGTTGGAGAAAATCACGCCTAAAGTGAGTAAACCAAGGGCGACAAAAAGCTCATGGCCGTTGATATAGTCTCGTGGTTGTAAGAGGCACCACACAGGCATGGTCGAGGCAATATAGGCATAGATAAGAAGAATAATTGTCCACGAAACCGTAGGGTTAAGTGTGACTCCAGCTAGCTCAATGCTAGGCATGACGATGGGGTAATAAGCCCCAATAATAACGGCAATATAGAGCATGGCCAAGGCAAAAAGAGAGTAGGTTAGGGCATGTTTCTTTTTTTTGTAAATGACTCGACCTAACCAGATGGCAATAGGGATTTCGATCCATATGGGGATAACAGACTCTGGGTACAAGCTAAAGAGAGAAGCGATAACCAAGCAAAAAATGGCAATGACAATGAGTAGGGCTAGGGATATGATGGAGAGAAACATAATGCGCACTCTTGGCGAAATTAGGTCGGCAGCAACCTCGCCAATTGTTTTTCCTTGATTACGCAAGGAAACAACCAATGCTCCAAAATCATGAACGGCACCCATCAAGATGCTTCCGAAAATGATCCATAATAGAGCAGGAACCCAGCCCCAGATGATGGCTAAAGCTGGTCCGACGATGGGTCCAGCACCAGCGATAGATGTGTAGTGGTGACCGAATAGGATTTCCGGTTGGGTTGGCACAAAATCAACTCCGTCTTCTTGCTCGACAGCTGGGGTAGGGGTGTCTGAATTAAGTTTGAATATGCGTTTAGCTAAGAATTTGCCGTATGTTTGGTAAGCAATGAGGTATAATATACCTGTGCCTAAAGCTAAGAGAATTGTGTTCATAATGACTGATTAGTGTAATGATTTAATGGCCTTTTATTATTGATATTTAATGCGCAAGTTCTTATTCATATCGAAACACAAACTCCTATTGCAAGTTCTTCATATGAAAACACAAGCGCTTATTCGTACCGCAAACTTTCGATGGGATCTAGTTCAGCTGCTTTTTTTGCTGGGTACAAACCAAAGCCAATACCAACAAAACAAGAGATGAGAAAAGCCCAAACAAATAGGGTAGGGTGAACAACAGCATCCCAACCAGTCGTCGATTCAATAAGATTAATAATCACCACTCCCAGAATACACCCAGCTATGCCAGCCAAGACTGTTAGCATAAGAGTTTCGGTGAGGAACTGCATGATGATGTCTTGCTTCGTGGCTCCTATGGCTCGGCGCACACCAATTTCGCGAGTTCGTTCAGATATTGTCGCTAGCATGATATTAATAATACCAATGCCACCTACAATTAAAGATATAGCAGCAATGAGTATCATGACGATATTGAAAATTTGCTGTGTTTGTTGTTTTTGTTTGAGAAGTTGTAGGGGCACCACCAAGGAGAAGTCTAAACGAGGGTGGTTTTTTTTGAGTATCTTTTCAATCCATAAAGCTGTGCTTTCGACATCATCTTCATTCACAATTCGGCATATAATTTCTGAGACCTCTTGATGAACAGCCTGGAAGCTGCCGACACCAACTTGAACATCTAAAAGACCAAGTTTTTTGAAACCTACTTGAATGGGAACAAATATGGATGGGCCATAATCTGAGACGAGGGCTGTAGGTAGCTCCGCATCATCAAAAATACCCACGATCGTATATATCTTTTCTGAGACTCTGATTTTTGTATTTACTTTTTGGGGCAAGCCTAGCTTTGTTAATAAGGATCGAGGTGCAATGCAGACATTGTGACTTTTAGCGTTATCAAGAGAAGTGAATTTTCTGCCTTTGACTTCCATATTGACCATTTTGAAAAAATGATCTTCAACACCTTTGAGTTCTATTGGGATTTTCCGACTGCCATGCCAAGCTCGACCAGAATGATTTTTTAAGATTGTTAAGTTTTCCAGAGTGGGTAATGTCTCTTTTAAGCATTGAGCATCTTTAAATTTTAAGCCATAAGATTGAATCCAGCTATGTTGAGAACTTTGTTTTGTTTCCTCTTTAGGTTTAACTGATTTTATGACGATGTTATTAAGGCCCATGCCTTTAATTTGATCAAGGATTTGGTTCTGAGCTCCTTCGCCAACGGCCATCATAGATACAACAGAGGCTATGCCAAAGATAACACCTAGAGCCGTTAAGAAAGAACGAGTTTTCTTTCTGACCAAGTCTCGCCAGGCCATTTCAGACATCTCTCCTACCAAATTAAGATTCAATGACTCCGTCCTTAATTCTTATGACACGTGGTAGGCGATTGGCAATTTCGTTATCATGGGTGACCATGATGATTGTTTTTCCTTGAGATGATAAATCATCAAAAATGTTCATGATTTCTTTTCCCGTTTTGCTATCTAAATTTCCCGTTGGCTCATCAGCTAAGATGAGCGAAGGGTGGGAGGCTAATGCTCTAGCAATGGCGCAACGCTGTTTTTCACCACCACTTATTTGGGTTGGAAAAAAGTTCTTGCGATGATCAATTTTCATTTTTTCTAAAAATTCCAAGCTACGTGCTTGTCTTTCTTTGCGGTCTATTCCCAAATAATAAAGAGGCACCTCCACATTTTCACTTAAAGTAAGTTGTGGGATTAAATTAAAACTTTGGAAAACAAAACCAATTAAGCGGTTTCGTAAACCTGATACTTGGGCATCATCCATAGTTGAAACTTCTTCGCCTTTAAGTGCGTAGTTTCCTTCGAAGTGATTATCGAGGCAACCTAAAATATTTAAGAGTGTTGATTTTCCTGAACCAGATTGACCAATAATAGCTGAATACTCTCCCTCTTCGATATTGACTGAAATATCTTTAAGTACTGCAAAACGAGCCTCTCCTTCTAGGAAATAACGAGTTATTCCTTTCATGGAAATAAGAGCATTCATAGGAGAGTGCTTAGCTGTCGTAGAAGTATTCGGTTCACTTTTAAGCATTTATTCATATAGGAGAATTCTTTCGCCTTCGTTGAGGCCACTGAGAATCTCTGTGAATGAAATATTATGTTTGCCTGTTTTGATCTGAACTTCTGTGACTTCGCTACCCCGAAGCACTTGGCAAAAACTATTTTCATCTTCTTGCCTGATGGCATAAGTTGGAATCATGAGAGTGTCTTTGATATGGTCTACATGAATAATGACCATGGCACTAGTTCCGGGTCTGACTTCTGGGTAATGATCTGAGATTTCGATGGTGACAGCAAATTCTTTGACATCACTACCTTTAGTCCAGGTTCCAGTATTTGCTATGGTTGCTATTTTAGAAACTTTTGCTTTATAGCTGCGATTATCGGCAGCATCAACCATCACAGTACATTCCTGGTCAATTTTAATTTGTTCGATTTCAGACTCATGAATAAGACTATTTACTTCTATTGTTTTTAAATCAGGCAAAGTGATCAATGTGCTATGTTCATTAATCATATCATCGACTTTCTTTTTACTTGAACCTCGAGATCTTTTAGGATCACCATGAATGACGATACCTGAAGCCGGTGAAAGAAGGGTTGTTTTTGTTAAATTCTCTTGCCATTCAGCTAATTTTTCATCAGAAATATTAAGAGCTCGTTTGGCTTGAATTAATGATGTGTTCAGTTGGTCATTTCGTGCTTCAACTTGCTTCTTTACCCTAACAATGTTATTGGTTTCAAGTTTAACAGCATTTTGTTTATCTAGAAGCTGCTGAGGCTTAGTATATTTTATGTACAAATCAAGCTTTAACTGATCCGATTCCATTCTAATCTTTGATGATTTCAGTTCCATTTCTTCTGTTTCATACTCTATTTGAGTAATAAAACCTTCTTCCAATAATTTAGGAAGTTGATCAAACCTTTCTTTTTTACGTAAATACTTAAGTTTAGATTCATCCCGGATGATCTTGAAATTCCTCTCTTCCAATGGTTGGTCACCATTGATAAACTTCTCAAGGTTCATCTTAGCTTTTTTGAGTTCCAGTTCAGCTTTCTCGATCCTGTCATGTCCTTCTGATACACCTATTTCATAATTACTTTCATTGGTTTTATATGAGGTACGGTTTTTTAGAACAGTATTTTCAAATCCTTCTATGCTTTTTTCTATATTTGTTTTCTCAAAACGTGCGAGGAGATCACCTTCTTTAACATCGCTCCCTTCTTCAATTAAATGAGTGATTTTATATGTGCCAGGTAAGCCAGACTTAATTTTTAATGAGTTTTTGGCTTGCAGAGTGCCGTAACTGTTAATCTCTATTTTGAAATCACCTTTGATAACTTTAAGGTTGACGTTTGATTCTATATCCTCTTCAACCTTATGTTGAGTCAAATAATAGGCAATCCCAGCTGCAATGAGAATAAGAGCGAAAAGATATTTTTTCACGAGTCTTGTTTTAAAAGTTCAAAAATGAAATCTAAGTCCATGAGCCCTAAATCTTTTTTGAGCCTCAACTTAGCGATGAAATGATTTAAGTACAAATCAATTTTCGTATTTTCTGCATCCGTAAGTGACTCACTGGCTTCAATGACTTCACGGTTGGAAACCTCGCCACTTTGAAAACGGAACTCGGCAACGCCATATCTTGTTTTTTCTGATTCTAGAATTAAATTTTGGATTTCTATGGAGTCCTCTAGTTGCTTAATTTGTCTAATACGGTTTTTAATTTCTATGGAGATTTGATAAGCAAGAAGTTTGAAGTCTCTTTCTCGTTGCTTGAGTGTATTTTGAGAATTATACAAGTTTTGACGATCTGCTGTTTTATCTAAAGGTAAGTCTAAATTGAGAGAACTTGAATAACTGTGTTGTTCAAAATCCTGGGCGTATAAATTTGAGCTATCTTCCTCTGTTTGAATATTGGCGTTAAGATTGAATGATAAGTCTGGCAAGAGTCGATTTCGTGCAAAAGCGTATTTCCTCTTAGCGTCTTCTAATGAATCAGCTGCTGTTTGGTAGTCTAAGCGATGCTTTAATGCACTTTTTACCTGTTGCTCAGCATCTTCTTCCAGAGTGCTATAGTTAGCGATAAAGGGTATAAGGGATAATTTCGTTTTAGGGGATAAATTGAGTTTGAGTTTAAAGGATTCCAGTTGATTCTTGAGGCTTTGA